>JBBSWF010000093.1:0-26167 GCA_038046365.1 Nanobdellota archaeon | reverse complement strand
TCACAAGGTAGCCGTAGGGGAACCTGCGGCTGGATCACCTCCTTTTTTTCTTTCTCTCACGGGAAGGAAAGAACGTCTTAGTCATTGTGCAATGATGATAGACAACGACGGACTCGAAAGGGACCGTCGAGCGGAACTGGCAGTTGCATTTGTTGCATTCACAAAAAGTATTAGCGTAATCGAGCACAACTTGAAAGCGCTAATACTCATGATCACGTGGGCTCGTAGCTCAACGGCAGAGCGCCCGCTTTGCAAATCACCGTCGGAAGGCGATGATCAAGATTGCGGGAGGCTTCGGGTTCAAATTCCGAAAAACGGATGAAAGTCCCGACGAGTCCACTCTTGATGAAATAACCGAAGCGAAAAGACGCGACGGGGATCATCATTTCACAAAAAATCACAAATCACATTCATCGACTAGAATCGGTGGAACTCTTCGCAAGCCGAGACTTGCGGCGGGGAGGTCAGAATAGGAAAGACGATGTCGTCGGCCACGCGGCCAGAGATGACGCGCACGCAATGACACGTCTCCCAACGAGCACTGCCGTAAAGGACACGGCTTTCAAATATCATATCTCCTATTCAATGAAGCCGCTCAAAGTAAAGAGATCGAGGAGAAGCTACAAGGTGGATGACTGGGTTCCAGATGCCGACGAAGGACGTGGCTAACTGCGAAAAGCCCCGGCGAGCCGTATGCAGGCTTTGAACCGGGGATGTCTGAATGTGACTTCATCGTAAGGATCCGCGAGGATCGGGAACGCAGGGAAGTGAAGCGTCTCAGTACCTGCAGGAAAAGAAATCAACCGAGATGCTGTTAGTAAGAGCGACCGAACACAGCAGAAGGCAAACCGAATCCCCATATGCAAGTATGGGGAGATGTGGTGTTAGGACGCGTGCCAATGTCCGGTCTTTCCGACGAGAAGTCCCCTGGAAAGGGGCGCCATAGAGGGTGACAGCCCCTTATCGGAAGGAGAGATGGACTACGAGCACGCAGTTCCAGAGTACCGCGCATCGGATATTGCGTGGGAACACGGGAGGCATCAACTCCCAACCTTAAATACGTCTGGAGACCGATAGCGTACTAGTACCGTGAGGGAATGTTGAAAAGGACCCGTAACAGGGAGCCAAAAGCGCCTGAAGCCTTGTAGCGATAGAGGGACAGGGCCCTTAGGGGTTCTGTCGTCCGTTTAGAATAACGTGCCAGGGAGTGCATCTGAGTGGCAAGGGTAACCCGAAAAGGGGGACCCGTGGGGAAACCGACAAGCCCGCAAGCAATGAGGGGCGAGGCGTTAAAGCGCCTGGAGTCACTTGGATGCGACCCGAAGCCGCTCGATCTAACCCAGGGTAAGGTGAAGTGGGGGTAAAACCCCGTGGAGGCCTGAAGAGGTTCTACGTGCACGTGTTCTTCTAACCTTGGGCTAGGGGTGAAAAGCCAATCGAGAGCGGTGATAGCTGGTTCCTACCGAAGTTGGCCGCAGTCAAGCCTTCGCGGAGATGGTCCTTGAGGTAGAGGTACGGATTGGGGATTTAGGACCCGAAAGGGTTCGGTCTTCTGTCCAACTCCGAATACATGGACGTCGTAGAAGCGAGGAGACGGGGCATCGGGGTAAGCTCGGTGTCCGAAAGGGGAACAACCCAGACTATCGTTAAGGTCCCTAAATTCTGGTTAAGTGCTAACGGGTAAAGGGCGTCTCTCTCCAGAGACAGCGAGGAGGTTGGCTCAGAAGCAGCCACCCTTCAAAAAGTGCGTAACAGCTTACTCGTCAAGGAGGGAGGCCCCTAAAATGGACGGGGCTAAACCAGATACCGATACGATAGACCGCCTTCGGGCGTGTGATAGGTAGGCGTCCTGCTTGGGCAGAAGCCATTCCAAGAGGAGTGGTGGACCGAGCTGGAATGAAAATCCTGGTGGAAGTAGGATCTGAGCAGCGTGAGAATCGCTGCCACTGAAAGGGCAAGGGTTCCTTGACAATGTCGATCAGTCAAGGGTTAGTCGGTCCTAACCTGACCCGTAACTCGGAGTCAGGGAAAGGGAAAGCGGTCAATATTCCGCTACTGTTTCCGTATTCGCGGCAACGCACGGCGTGCGTCTGACGCATCGGGCTAGATCAACAAGTACCGTCGTACTTGTCAAATGGGATATGAGCGGGAAGTGACGTAATGTCGAGAACCGGTCAAAACCCATGATGAGCGTCCGTTTGGGCGTTTGGTTGATGCCTGGTGCCATTGAAAAAGGCGCGCGCAAAAATCGGAGATAACCGTACCCAGAACCAACACTGGTGCCCCTAGGTGAGAAGCCTAAAGTGTGAAGGTATAATCCTTCTCAGGGAACTCGGCATATTGGCCCCGTGCCTTCGGTATAAGGGGTCCCTGCGACTGTTACCGTATGGTTGCGGCCGCAGGGTGCAATGACTAAGAACGTCCGACTGTTTAACAAAAACACAACTTTCCGCAAAGCCGCAAGGCCGTGTATGGAAGGTGACGTCTGCCCAGTGTCAGTACCTAAAAGCCTGTTTCAACGGGCCTAAGGGCTGGTAAACGGCGGGGGTAACTATAACTCTCTTAAGGTAGCGTAATACCTTGCCGTTTGATTGACGGCTTGCATGAATGGCGTAACGAGATGTTCACTGTCCCGAGAAGGAAGCCTCCGAACTCCTTTTCTTGGTGCAAAAACCAGGGATCTCCAGTGGGAAGCGAAGACCCCGTGAAACTTTACTATAGCCTGTTGCTGTGGCATTAGTTTGATTGTATAGCGTACGCGGGAGCCGTTATCAGCCAAGGCCGCCAGGTCTTGGTGAGGCACCAATGTAACACCGCGCTATTGAACTGATGTTGCTTAACTTGCCGCAAGGCAAAGACACCAATAGGTGGATAGTTTGGCTGGGGTGGCACACACCTGAAAGCATATCAGGTGTGCCCAAAGGTTGGCTCAACCCGGTCAGAAATCGGGTGTAGAGTGCAAGGGCATAAGCCAGCCTGACTGGTTTCTGATCAATAAGGAAACCAGACACGAAAGTGAGGCCTAGCGAACCCTTCTGTCCTCCTTGATGGGGGCGAGGGATGACCGAAAAGTTACTCCGGGGATAACAGAGTTGTCGCGCCCGAGAGCTCGCATCGACGGCGCGGCTTGCTACATCGACGTCGGCTCTTCCTATCCTGGCCGTGCAGAAGCGGCCAAGGGTGGGGGTGTTCACCCGTTAAAAGGGATCGTTAGCTGGGTTCAGAACGTTGTGAGACAGTTTGTGTGATATCTACTGGAGATGTCCAAGGTCTGAAGGGAAGGGACTCCTAGTACGAGAGGAACGGAGTCTCGACGCCTCTAGTCTACCGGTCGTCCGACAGGGCGCGCCGGGCAGCCACGCGTTAAGGGATAAACACTGAAAGCATCTAAGTGTGAAACCCACCTTGAAAATAGACCTTGATGGGACTCGGATAGAAGATCCGGTTGATGGAACCGGCGTGTAAGCACGAAGCTTCGGCGACGTGTTCAGCGCGCGGTCACCAATAGTCCTGTTTCGTATCTCTTTACTAACAAAGGCGCTCACGCGCCTTTGAACCCGGGATTGTGAAATCCCGGATTTGAGCGGCTTCTTTTTTTCTTTTCATTGTTTTGAAGCGTTCAGATAGAAGAATCTTTGAGCGGAATTTTTCATAGACAATAAACCAAGAATAGCGTGAGCGATATACCAATGAGAGGCTGGCGCTGCGGCGGAAGGCGGGACGAAGACCGAGCCATATACTCTGCCGCTCACCCAGTCACGTTAGGGACGAGAGCGACAGGGAGAATAGTCGGATTGAGCATCTGCAAGACGGACGACCTGCAGAAAGACTTGTAGGAACGGTCAATAATCATGACGGATCGTTCAAGCGCAAGGATTCAGTGTAGCAGTTGAGGAACTTGTTATCTTCAGGATATCTTTCACAGGAGGATATACCTTCTGAGAAACAGGCAGCAGTTCATGCTTGATCTGGGAAGGGGGCGGACTGCCATAAGCGGAAATCTTCGGAGAGCGGGTGAACGCAAAGACAGCGAAGGCCACCAAGATGACACATACCACAGAAAGTGCAATGATCCACTTCTGCTGATAGTAGCACTTGTAAGCCATCGAGATTACCTCATCATCATAACCGGACTTCTTCATACGGTCCGCAATCTCTTGCTTAGAGAAACCCTTGCTACGCTGGGAATCGATGTACCCTTCAATCGACTGCGAGCCGCCTTTAGCCATAAATAAAACCCAGAATCATGGTATTAAATACTTACGGTAGAGAGAATTAGTATTTGAGCGATGAGAATTCTTAAGGAGGATTCCCTTTGGGAATCCTCCTTAAGAATTCTCATCGCTCAAATACGAGAATTATATAATAGCATAGACAAGGACGACCAAAATGGGAAGGAAAGGCCAAGTGTCAGCGCTGCTGATAATCTGCGCAGTGATCCTGATAACAATCTCATTAGTATCATTGATCAATTCGCCAGAGAGGACCTCGCTGCCTGCCCAGAAAGCCCAAACGGAAGATCCGCTCCCTGAGCAGACCAAACAGTTCGTGACAGCATGCCTGCAGAGCACTCTCGAGGACGGGGTGAGATCAGTCGCGAACAGAGGAGGGTTTTACCCCATCCCGCCTGAAATGGAAGCGTACGAAAAGATAGTACCGTTCTATATAACACCAAAATATTCCCGAATTCCGACTGACACAGAGATATCAGGATCTATCGAGAGGTATGTACAGGACGGGATCTGGGCTTGTTTGGACGAGTTCGACACATTCAAACGGGAGGGAGCGATGATAATTGCCGGCAAACCAGTAGCGAGAGCAACTATGAGAAGCCGAGACGTGATGATCGAAGCACAGATGCCAATCACTATCGATCATGATGGAAGGACAACAGCCATCGATGATTTCCAAGCATCGACCCAAGCTAGACTGCCAGAGATGGCAGCGATAGCGCGCGAAGCAACAGTGGCGCAAGAGGCAGTTGCGTTCGATCGGCTCGAGGATCTGCTACGAAAACCAGGATTCAAAGGGAACATAATGATCGATAACGAGACGGTAGTATACATGATCACCGATCCAGCAAGCAAAATAACGTTCGGAGCTGCGGTGAAGAACAAGAGGGTCGCTAGATGATCACTCCGCCGAAAAAAAAGCAGGTATTATGTGTCTTGATTTTACTTATTACCATTTGCTCGGCTGCATACGCAGATGTAGGCGTTCTAAAATCGCCGCCCGTAGACATCAACAAGCTAAAAGCGATCGATACAGAAGGATTACGGGATTTCGCTAGCGCACTCAACAAGGTCGCGGCACTACATTCCCAGGATCCGGACGCGTTTCGAGAGATCGCCATGAAGATAGCGACGGATCCAAAACCATTCCCATTCACGGGCAGCAGGGCGAACAATGTCGTTGATAATATTTTTGAATACCTGAATTATGATCAAGACAAAGAGATAGTAAAATCCTTCCTTGCGAGGACAGGGCCGGATGCTGCGATAGTGCGCGACAACACAATCAACCTGCTAAGAGACCATCCCGACATCCTAAAACTCACCGGCTCTGGCCGGTTGAACATCGACTCCGACCCGCGGATCATTGACATCGACTTTGTGACAGACCGCTGGAAGACGGCCAGCTCATCATTTAGCATCCAAGACCTCAAAAATCTAGTCGATCAGGGATTCAAGGTCAATATAGCGAAAGACGGAACTATCACGATCACCCCTGTCGCAGGCGAAGACGTGACAGCGCGCGGCGAAGTGAAGGCATCCAAAGAAGGAGGAGCAGTCAAACTCGAGAGTGGATCGATCGTGCAAGGGAATATACTCGCGTCCATACCACGCGAAGGAAAGTGCCCTGACTGCAGCATCGTGATAAACCAGAAAGGGCAGATAGAAGCTAGAGGGAGCGAATTCCCGCTAATGTCACCGGGACGGCTGCTGCCTGCAGGCACGCTCAAGAAAGGCAGCGCAATACTCGGCGAGAACTACATCCAGCTCGTCGGAGGATCGCAATTCCAGAACAACGAGGGGGTGATGTTCACCGCGACCAAGAACACCGCGTACTTCGACGAGCCCTCGAAGTTCTCAGAATACAGGCACAAGTGGGACAGCTACATCTTCTCATACATCGACAAGAAAGCCGGCGCGGCAGAGCTTGAAGTCTACGCCGGCAAAGAGAACGATATCCAGGCCGCATACGAGCTGCGGTCTGAGATCGGATACTCAGGAAAAGACAAATCGGGGAAACCACTCTATGAAAAATTCACGTACGGACCATACAAACGAGTCACGATAGGACGCGGAGAAGGGACGTCGATGGTGACTGAGTGGGAGAAGAATGCCAAAGGAGAAACGGCCATCGCGTCTCAATTCGGATTCGGCAACTACCAAGAGACCACAAAGGACCCGAAGACCGGGAAAACAGCGACTCTCGAGAGAAGAGGAGAATTCTTCACAAAAGAAGGACTCCCGAGCACCGCAGTCAGGATCAAAGGAGACCCAACACGAAAAATACTCGACAAATACCTGCTCAACAACAACGGCGTCTGGGAGTTCGGGCAATGCAAGGACCCCAAAGGATGCTGGGCAGCGATACCCGCGATAGACAAGATACTCACCGCGCGCAGGGTATCGATAGGGGAAGGGCAGAGGATGATCGCGCTCCGTGAAGGAGGGATAGACACGACAGCGATGCCGCCAGAGCAGGCAGTCGGCGAGTACCTCGAGAAAGTCAGATCAGGGATAGGCAGCGACGAGTCCCTCAAAGACCGGAATGCCAGACTCGCAAAGCTGAAAGCGATATCCAACAGGCTCGGCGAGATCCATAACCAAGAGATCAGGGACATTCTGGCTTCATCGATAACACATGAAGAGAAGACCGCGAAGGTGCTCGAGAAGTTCGAAGAATACTGGAAACATTTCGCGCCCGGAGGATACGACGGCGGAGCGTTCATCACGACAAAGATGATCATCGTAGAATCATTGAAGAGCAACAACGCCCAGATGAGAGACGCAGTCACTGACTTTGTTATATCCAAGATACAGCCAGACGACATCGACCCAAAGAGCATCAACGACCCATGGGCAGGCATGATACCCCACATGGCGGCGGCATACATCCAATCCGGCGACTCAAAAAGGTCGGAGGGATTGCTCAAGCTAGTCGACATGAACCCTAAAGGGATCGAGCTGTTCAGGGAATTATTCCAAGAGAACCCAGGATATGCAGCCCATGCGGTCAAGAAACTTACTGATGAAAACTATATCGACTCACAAGAGTACCAAAAGATCCAAAATCAGATGAAGAGAAGCATCGAAGAGAAACTCGAGAAACTGGATCCCGGAGACCCTCTACGAAAACAAGCCAAAGAAGTGAGCGTACCTATCTCTGAAGAGGAATACCGCAGAGCGATGGGCGTGGAAGACAACACAGATTAATATACCCTGCCGCGCACACGATCCAGATGGAAAAATCCAAGGTCCGGGTGGTCGGCACATTCATCGAGCACGATGGGAAATTCCTGATACTGCGCAGACGGCCTGACGACGGAGACTGCTGGGGGCTGCCGGCCGGCGGAGTGAATAAAGGCGAGACAGACGCGCAGGCGGCAGTCAGGGAGATATTCGAAGAGACCGGATACCAAACGAAGGAATCAGACATTGAATATTTGACGCAGATAGATATAGAATATCCTAAGTTCATATGCGAGTTCCCGGCATTCCGGCTGCGGCTCGCGAAAGCGATCGAAGTGAAGCACAATCCCGACGAGCACATCGGATACAAATGGGTTACCCCAGAAGAATGCCACGCGATGAAAGACCTGATAAAGGGATTCCATGAGCTGTTAGTGATGGTGGGATACATGAAGAATATCTGAACATGCTCAGTAAACTTCTCGCACCGGAAAGACATTTAACCAAAGGAGATCCACACGGTCTCAGATGAAAGAAATAATCCTCTCAAAATCAAAATACATGATGGGGCTGCGATGCCCGAAGCTAGTTTGGTGCGCGTTCAACAATCCTGAGATGATCCCGCCGGCGGACGCGGACACACAGGCACGGTTCGACCAAGGACATGAGGTAGGCGACTGGTCCAAGAAGAGATATCCTGACGGGGTAGAGGTCGAATTCGAGAAAGGGTTCGAGCACACACTCACACGGACAAAAGAGCTAGTATCGGCGAAAAAGACGATATTCGAAGCCAGCTTCAAGCACAAGAACACATACTGCAGAGTCGACATCCTTATTCCATGCGGAGACTGCTGGGACCTGATCGAAGTGAAGCAGACGACGCAGGTGAAGGACGAGCACATCGAAGACGTCGCGTTCCAAAGATACTGCCTCGAAGGAGCGGGATTGCACATCCGACGATGCCACTTGATGCACATCAACAATGAGTACGTCAGGCAAAGAGCGATCGATCCTGAATCGCTGCTGACTATCGAAGATATCAGCGAAGACGTTGAAGAAGCGATGGAGCTAGTCGAAGAGAACATCGCAGACATGCTCAACGTGATCAATAGCAAGGAAATGCCAGACCCAGAGTTCGGGACAGAATGCATCGACCCTAAGAACTGCGAGGTGTGCGGACCCACAATACCAAAAGACAGCGTGTTCGAACTCGACAGGTTCGGAAAAAAAGCGATGGACCTGATCAACAACGGGGTCACGCTCATCAAAGACCTGCCAGGGACAGTGAGACTGTCAGACAAGCAGAAGATCCAGGTCTACTGCCTCAAGACAGGAAAGCCGCACCTCGAAGAAGCCGAGATCCGAAGATTCCTCAAAGGGCTGAAGTATCCCCTGCATATGCTCGACTTCGAGACAGTGAACCCAGCGATACCACTCTTCGATGGGACCCGGCCATACCAGAACATCCCGTTCCAGATGTCACTGCACATTATCGAGAAGAGCGGCAGCAAGGCACAGCACTTCGAGTTCCTCGCGGAAGACGAGCGCGACCCACGACCAGCGATGATCGAAGCGTTGCACAGCATCAAACCAGAGGGGACGGTGCTCGCGTACAATATGTCATTTGAGCGCTCGGTGATCGAGGCGCTGCTCGAGATGAAGCCGAGCGAGAAGTGGCTGCACTCGATAATCGATCGGCTCGACGACCTGATAATCCCTTTCCGCAACTACTGGTACTACCACCCTGCCCAGCACGGATCGGCATCGATCAAGAAAGTGCTGCCCGCGCTGACAGGACGCAGCTATGACGACCTTGAAGTGAAACATGGCAGCCAGGCATCGCGCGAGTTCCTCGAGATGAACTACAAGACCGGAGACAAGCCGAAGAAGAGTGCGGCAGAAAGAGAGAAGCTGCGCCGCGCGCTGCTTGAATACTGCAAGCAAGACACAGAAGCGATGATAGATGTATTAGAAGTCCTGCAGAAGTCTGTTGGGATGTGACACAGGGAGAGCGGACTGGAGCCGTAGGGGGATAAAATCTCAAATCAGATTTCTTCGAAAGGATCGCCGCTCAAGTTCTCCTGCGAGCGACGGAACATCTCTTCCTGCTCTGGGGTGAAAGACATGCGATAAGCAGGATGGACTGCATCGTTCCAGCAACGTAGGCCCTGGTCGAGCTTCATCATCCGCGCATAAATATCGTCCCAGCGCTCCAACGTCTCATAGGTCTCGACGAGGCGCATCACGCGCGAGAAGACCTCAGAGACGGCATCGCGGATGCCCCCGTCGACCCAGCCAGAATGGCAGGCCATCGAGAACTTGGCACCCTCGACCAGGACGAATATCGCATCATGGTACTGCCCCTGGTCGAACAGCACGAAACACTCCCGGACCTTGTCATCGATGCCCATCTGCGCGATGGAAACGAGGACTGATTAAAAGATATTCTGGAAGAGGCTCATAGCTTAGGCGGCTCTTCATCGAACTCATACTTGAACTGCTGCCACTTGATGCCATCCCGCGGCCGGCCTGACTTCGGGCGGTGCTTGAAGAACATCCACATCGACAGGATGAACACGGCGAGGACCGCCAGCGCCAGCAATCCATACTTGTCTATCAATGAATCCTGGATATAGGCAGGTGGGGTGGAGACCGTCGGAGACTGGGCCGCCTGGCCGAGCAGCTTGAATTCCTGCTGAGACAGAACCGCCGAAGGCCGCTTGGTGCCAGAGACATCCATCAGGATAAAATGGCCAGGCTCGACAAAGACGCCATCGAACGTCGCGTTGCCCTCGACATTCGCGACACGCAACGCGCCTTCCTTGTAAGCGACGACATGGACTGTGCCAGGAGCCAACAGGATCGACCGGTTGAACGACTGGACATCGAAGCGCCTCTCGACCTCCTGGAGCGGCGCGACATCGAATAGGACAGCGCCCTTGCGGAGGCTGATGCCAAAAGATAAGGTGGAGCCCTTGGCGGAGATCGACCTCATGAAGAGCGAGACGCCGGGACCCAGCATAGCCCTGCTGCCGTCAGCCAAGACAAGCTCTACGGCCATGCCGTCGGGCACAACGACGTCATCGCCTTGCGAGAAGAACTTGCCAATCGAGAGTTCGGCAGGCTGGCTACCTGACTTCGGGCTGCCTGCGATGCCAGCGACGCGAGCCATTATGCCTTCCCTTGATTTCGCCCACTGCTGAAGCACGGCGCTCGCTGGCTCGACAGGCGCGGGAGCCTCGATGACCCGGCTTGGCGGAGGAGGCAAACAAGTGAGATCAGAGCACGACCAGTCAGGATTGCATTCAGACTGCACTCTGCAGAAATTAGGCGGACGCATCACGCAAGAAGAGTCTAAGCAGACATATTTTCCTGCCGTGGAAGACGGGCAGTCCGCATCGTCTAGGCAATCCACCTCGGCACGGTGCGCCGCAGTGATGTCCGAGAGGACGACACACGAATCCTTGAAACAGACACGACCAGAATCGCATTGAGATGAATCCCGACATGATCCTGACCCGTCGATCTCACCAGCAGAGTAAGTGAAATTGAGCGAAGCATTGCCCTGCTCCTTAGTGAGATTGGCGTTGATGCAAGACAGATACGACTCGTTGAATCCCTTGTTGACACCGCAATCACGGCGCTGATTGTCGAGGCAGCCGGCATTGTCATCGTAGAGGCAACCGAACTTGCCGGAGTCGCAACAGTAAGCCTGGGCCGCAGTCACCTTGCGGATCGTGATGAAACAGCGAGTCTTATAGCAATCATTGAGGAGCTGGCTGCAGTGCGCCATGCAGACAATCTGGCCCGGAGTGCCAACACACTTCTCGGCGCAATTCCCTCCGATGGCAGCGCACTGGCGGTCGAGGCAATCGAGCGGCGACATCTTCGAGACGTCGCCAAGGAAAGATAGAGGCTGGGCTGACGAGGCAGCGGAGATCACCGCCGCAGCGATAAACAGGAGCACCAGCAAAAGATCACGCATGGACCGGCGGAAGGAATCCGAGATTATAATCATTTCTATAAGACGACTGAACCTGTATCACCACCCGATCATGATATAACATGAATGGGCACCGGAGAACAATCCGCAAATCCTCCGACGCGAAATACACACCGCCACACACTCCACACGCAACAGCAAAAAGCGCCTGCCGATATCGGATGATAGGCGCAGCAGACTTCCAACCAGCAGCGCCGGGCAGAGATGACTCAACCAAACATAGCATACCTGAACCTAGAATCGCTGGCTCGGCTCTACGCAGAGAACCGGCACGACAGAGACATTGCCCGCCGGAGCTGGTGCGACAGCGGAGACAAATACCTCGACAAGCACAACCGCCGCAAGGAGACGCTATGCGGCATGCTTGAAGAGTTCGAGAGCAACGTCCTCTATGCCAAGCAAGCCTACGACCGCGGAGACCTGCGGATGTCTGCGGTGGCCGTGAACGAGGCCATACGCAACCTGCGCAACGTGTTAACAGACGAAAACGGAGCGCAATCAATAATCGAACCGTACTCACCACTCGACATCCAATGGATGTTCTACCAGCCCGTACAATACACAAAACTGCTGAACACAGTCCGGACGACATATGCGGTACCGCCCTCGCTTAGATGGCTTTTTGCGATGCCATCGACCGTGGCCGGGGTGAGAAACGGTTAAATACCAGCGCACATGGAATCCTCACTATGAATAAAGGAAAAAATGCGCAAATCACATTGTTCCTGGTCATGTCGATTCTCGTCATTCTTGCTCTATATGTAATCTACACATCCATGAACCCGGCGTCTCGCGGGGCGGCACCGATCGCCATGCCAGCTGCGCAGACCCCATTGATTGAACCGGAAACAATCCGGCTGTATATGCAAGGATGCTATGAGACGCTCGCGAACATGGACCTCATCTATTTCGGCATGCTAGGCACACACCCAGATTTCAAACACCCCACCACTGGAACGCCAGAGTATTACACAATATTATATGACCAAGGAACAAAGAGCCTGAACCAAAACCCGGAAGCCGCCCTCGCCAATTACCTTGATTCGCTACTTCCGTTATGCGTGATGGTAGCCGGATATCAGGAAGCGGGCATCGAAGTCACTGCCGGAACACCAAAAACAAAGGTGATGCTCAGAGATAAAGACGTGGTCTTCCAGACAGAATATCCGGTGACCGCCCATTCAAAAACACAGACTGTCACGACAAAGAACCTCGCGACAAGCGTGCCTGCCAGGATAGGCTACCTGATGTCAGTCACCAAGACAATAATAGACAACACCCACGCAGACCCAGACCACTTCAACCTCACACTCATGAACTCTTTCGACCTGAACGTGACAGCGGCCATGATCGACAACCACACAGCAGGATACCGGCTCCTCGACCCGAAGTCAAAGGTCGTGCCAGACACACCATATGAACTATTATTCGCGGTGAGAACATGAAAAAAACAATGATAAAAACTTTCTCTTTGATGATCGTCCTTTCCATCCTCTTCGCCAACGCGGCCTATGGCCAAGCAGCGCCGAAAGCCGGATTGCTAAAAGATGCCATACCACTCATACAGAAAAGCTTCCCTAGACTCAACATCGAGACATCAGCAGGAGTATCTGACGAAACACAGATCATGATATACGATAAAGAACTCCAGATCGGAAAAGTGAAGTTCTCAAAGTCATTATTAGAGAACGCCAAGGACATCAAAATAGTGAGCGAGAACCAGATCAAGATCGACGGCGCGGATTTCGGAGAAGGACAGATCGGCTACTCCAGCAAGGCCGGCAAGTCAGAGATGATCGACGGAAAACCAGTCATGACATTCAAATCAGAGACCGCAGGGCCGAAGGATGAATCATTGAGCGTCGTCCCATCCAAAGGAGCATGGGTCCGAAGCACTGAAGGGACATATGAAGTGACCAACTCAGGGACTGAGACAACCAAAATCAAACTCCCAGGATATGACAAATATATCGACGTTCCCCCTGGAGCCTCGATAAAGTTTGAAAGCGCGACAGGCAATGTCGACCTAAACAATGGGAACGGATTGGGAAAGATGAGTTTCACATTGCCAGGACAGCAGATCACATCAGAGATACCATCGGGCGCCGATCTTGTCTATTCACCAAAAGAAGGCCGTTTCGAGCTGAACAACAACTACGGCAAAGAGGCAGGATCAGTAGCCCTCCCCGGACACGACAAGCAATCCGTCCTCCCGGTCGGCGCGAACCTCAAATATGACGGAAACACAGGCACAGTCGAGATCGCACCAAGAGACCGGAACGCCCAATTCAGCGGAACATTCGAAGGAAAATACGGGCACAAGCTCGACTACAACACCAACCTCAAATACACATACGACCCGAAGAACCCAGACAATCTCAACGTCGAATCGCAGAACCCGATCGAAGCGAAATACCAGAATGGCCCTAAATACACCATAACAAGGAACGGGGTCACCGCAGACAAGGCATCGACGATCGGCGCTGAGCTAGGGGGACCGTTCAGCATCAACTACGGGTTCATGCAACCAGAAAAAAGAGAGAGCGGCATAATCGACTACGAAAGAAAACAACTGACCTCCCCCTTCGACAACAGGCTCAGCATGGGAAAAGCGATACTCAGAAACGAAGGCACAGTATTCGCTGAAGCCGATCCGGTCGGATTGTCCAGATTCAAACAGCTAGGATACTCACATTCTGATTTCAGCAGAGTCCTCAGTGAACTGACACCCGAAGAAAAACAGAAGTATGAAACGCCAGGCTGGGGATGGGGATGGAGATCCAAGCGAGTCGAGATCTCCAGTAGCCTAGGCATCGGCGTCGACATCCCTTACTACACTTACACCTCGTCAGCAGAAAAACACGAACTGCTGCTAAAAGCCATACGGCTCTACCAAGCAAAACAGAAGGCACCTACAGCAGCCTATCGCCCTTGAGTCTTTAGGCCGTACCCGCAAGCTGAGAGGAAACCAAAAGCGGCAGGGAGGCTATCATCTTGATTCACGACAGGACTGATCCTTGCGCCGACGGCGAACAAGGCGCGCCGGAGATCCTCCCCATAAGACAAACGATCGACGACCACATCAAAATACATATCCTCGCCGTCGAATGAATCCCGGCACGTGAAACCGCCAAGATCCGGAAGCCCCTTCTTCTCAAGGAAGCGCACCCAGGATGCGGGAGCGACCCGTCCGACACGGATGTGATCGACCGGGATGGCGTATCCGGACACGCGACCCACTATCGACCTGACGCTTGACTGAAGGTCATTTCCGGCAGAGAGCTTCTCGAGCTGGCCGCCATCGATACTATGCAAGGAACCAGCAAGAAGAGCCTCAGGCACGGTCTTGCCCTCGAACTCTGACGGGATCAACAGGCCCTTAGATTGGGCGTCCTTGAATCTCAAGTAAAGGCCGCTTTGCATGATCCGATCACAAGACCCAGGATCCCCATCATAGAGGATCTTAGCAGCAGAATAAAGCGAGCCGGCCTTGGACACAGCCAGCTTGACAGCGCCTTCCATCGGATCCCTGGCGCGCAATCCCATTGCGCCATCACGGAAACTCTCCGCGATCATCCAGCAGAAAAGCTCCTCGCTGGACGGATCGCCACCGCTCTCAAAGAATCCTGCAGCAGGACCCTTGCGGCGCAACGGGTGCGAGCGATAGACCAAATGGCCTACCTCCACACACGAATAGAACAACGCGGACCTCGCGTCATTTGTCTTGATGAACGTCTCAAAATACGGAGAATCCCCTTCAGTGAGCAAGCAATTCGTCATGGCAAAAGACTTAAGGAAATCACCTTCGATGCCGGGCTGAACCATCTTATCATAATTTTCAGGAGACAGAAGCTGGATGGAAGGATCCACAGAGTAAGGATGAGATGGCAAGACATACTTGACAAAATCCCTCACCATGCCAGGAGAGACCTTCTTGCCATCCAAGCCGGAGACATCATACGAATTGATGCGAGAGAGGACCTCATCAAGAGCCCTATCTTGAGGATGGAGAGATGACCCCGATGGCACAGGAACGATGACGCGAGCTTCCTTAGGAGCCGGACCGAAAGAAGGATCAGGAGCAGAACAGTAGCCTCCAGCCATGATGGCAGCAGCGCCTGCAGTGATCAATGCATTCTTGAGAGACACCATAGATTATCCCATCTTGTATCCCCGACCAAGCCGCTGACTCTTTAAATAGTTGGGGGAGGGGTAGGGGGCAGCGCACCACCCCCTCCTAACAGATACCCGATTCCATCGACCGATTTCCCTCGTCCACAAAACTGAATCGGACAATCCGATGAAACCCGACTTTAGACCGAGAAAGACCGATCTTGACCCGACTGGACCTGGAAATCGACCGACCACTATCCGACTAACCTTTCCAGATCAACCGATTTCATCCGTCTGAGAGGTTCGAGAAAAAAAAGACTGAAACCTCAAAGGATGTACCTGATTCCCCTAGTCCTGCCCACTCTCCGGATGAACTCCTTCTTGAGGAGGTCATTTAGCTCGGACTGGGCTGTCGAATCCGACACCTTGTTGATGCGCTGGTAATCATCATTGCCCATGACGTTAGTCCCCTGGAGATACTCAAGCGCCTTCTGCTGGCGGAAGTTGAGGCTAGAACTGACTCCCTTGACATAACCCTCGTTGCTGTCTTTCATCTTCCAGAGGGCCTTGATCGCGTCGATCATGTTTGTGGCGAAGAAACCGCCGATAAGGGATAGGGCTTGCGGAGTGACGACCTGGCCTATATGCAGGAAACTTGCCAAAGGAGCGAGCAAGGCGACGAAAGGCCCGAGAAGGGTATGGCACACCAGACCCCACGCGATGTTCTTCCAATCCGGCCTGACAAAACCTGACTCGACCCGCGACTTGTACAGGATATGGATCACATTGAGGAATGCGCCGACAAAAGAGCAGCCCAGCAAGTTGAACAGAAAGCCTGATTCGATGATCCCAAAAAGCATCATTGTATTTATCCCCACCCGCCGACCCTCTGCGGAGCCCGACGGATGGCTCTCTAAATGGCCATGACGGTTTAAAAAGTCCGCCTTAAGGCGGAACCCCATGACCAAGGGCAAGCTACAGCTGCCGAAAGCAGAGGCAGACGACATTCGGCCATTCTGGTGAGGAACAAGATGGCATAAGCTCTACACCCCACCTATACCCTCGGCCTACACCCCTCGACCCAGCTGAAAACCCACTAAGTTTCATTTGATAATTTATCAAACATTTTAATAATCGAATATTTGTATAATCTTATGACTAGCGCGACATCGCAGCATCTTCGATCAGACCTACCCCTGCTATGATAATAGAAGCGATGGAGCTGCGCGGGAGATGGAAAAGCCGGAACGTCTCCATGACCGACTGCATAAGCTATGTGATGGCAAGGCATATGAGAATAAAATTCCTCACCGGAGACAAACAGTTCGAAGGAGAGGAAGGCGTAGAGTTCATCAGATAGATCATACCGACCCTGATTTATCCTCAAGCGCTCTTCGCATTCGGATCCTGCGTGCACGTCGTCCGGTCAGCCGACGGGATCGTGTTAGGCGGGCACTCGCAACGCTTGTCCTCCAGGTTATACTTGCCCCCAGGGAAGCGGTTATTACAGACCTGATCGAGGAACGCGATACGCGAGACACAGGTGTTAGTGAAAGCGCTAGGCACGAGATTCAGATCCTTGCAACCACAGCGCCAAGTCATGCCGTCGAATACAGAGCCCGCGACCGACTCGCACTGGAGCTTGAAATCCTCGCGCGCGAGACAGCCAGAACGCTGCAGATCATTTATGAAACCAGGCTTGCAGCCGCACTTGTTACTCGTTGAATTGAACTGCATGTTGCGGCGCGAGATGCAGGCCTTCCTCAATGCAGAAGCATCCGGAAGAGATGACTCCTCACTTTTGGCAGGCTCTGAAGGAGCGGATTGCGCGGCAGGCTCTGAAGCGGCTATCGAAGCAGCAGGAGCCGACGGCTCAGCGGCATAAGAGCCCCAATCAGAAGCGTCGACAGCAGGAAGAGACTTGAGATCAGCCTTATCAGAGGCTGCCTGCGAGCACGATGACAACAGAATCGAAACCACAGCAAGGACCAATATGACTTGTCTCATGACGACTGGCTTGGCCAGCCTCCTTATAAAACATTAGGATTGGAAGTCTAGGGAATCCAAAGGGACGAACTGACAGACAGATATTTATAGTTGTTATCTAATATATACAAGTATTAATAGCTATTAACAAGTAGGAGGCACACAATGAAAGCCCTGATAGACATACCTACCGAGGTCAACCAGGTACTCAACATCGTCAAAGCCAGGTTCAACCTCAAGAACAAAGCAGAAGCAATAACCATAGTCGTCAACACCTACAAAGAAGAGCATATGGAGCCTGAGCTGCGCCCTGACTTCGTCCACAAGATACAGAAGACCGAGCACCTCAAAGGCATCGAGTTCAAGTCAGTGGAAGAGCTTCGCAAGAGGCACTCGTCATGAAACACGAGATCCACCTGGATCTGGACAAGACCCTATCGAAACTCGCAAAACGGGACAAAGTCCAGTTCGAGATGATCCTAAACAAGATCGAGGAGATAATCAACTCGGAAGACATCAACCATTACAAGAACTTGCGGGCGCCGCTCCAGATATACAAGAGGGTGCATGTACATTCGAGTTTTGTGTTGTTATTCACGGTAAAAGGAGACACAATACTATTCAGGCACTACGACCACCACGATACTATCTACGAAAAGCTAACGGCAAGAATAGCCACCGCCAACTACTTAAATCCAGAAACCTATTAAGAAAAGCATGAACAAGGCGAAAGCAGGGCTAGCCGGGATAGTGGTGGCGCTGGCATCAATGATGAACCCAGCGGAGACGGAAGCCCGCAACAACCGATACTGGTCCAACTACAACCTGCGCACATTCTACGGATACCCCCAGTTCCAGCAGCCATGGCAAAGGATGCCACCTGTGCAGCCCACTCCTATAGTGATCAACACAGGGCCGACAATCATCAATAACAGCAGCCCGACACCACAGAGATCCAACGCAGGAAGGACGCTGTTCTATGTGATCAGCGACTCGGTCTATGACATCGCCGAAGCAGGATGGCCTGAACGGATAAAAGTGATAAACAAGCAAGACAAAGTCTTCATCCTAGAACGGACCACACTATGCCCTGAAGGAGGTAATTGCAAGGAAGGGACACGTCTGCCATACATGAACGGACCGCGAGAATTCTGGACCCCTCCCACGATAATCGAGAAGGGCAGAGTCAAATACAACGGATACCACTACAAGATCCTCGAGAAGATCGAATAGAGACAGGCCAACCTCAGTCCTACAGATCTAAATCGGAAAACCCGCCAGGCCTAGATTAAAATCCCACTTCACCCACAAGGCAGGCCATAAACCTATCTCGCACTGCTGAAATGCCAATTCAACCGAAAGCAATATAAAGTTAAATTGATATCACTAAAGTTAAATGGATATGTATCAATCTAACTTGACATCCCTGCAAGAAGGCATATTGAGATTCCTTTTCACGCAGCACCCCCGGCGCTTCAACGGCAGAGCCATTGCCTCTCGGCTTAGTGTCTCGCAGACAGCCATACACAATTCACTGCCAACACTGGAAAAAGAAGGACTCATCATCGTCGAAAAAGACAAAGAATCCAAAAGACTCTCGATAGGGCTCAACAAAGATAACCCCCGGACATTCCACCTGAAAAGGGTGGAGAACCTAAGAAACATCTACGAATCCGGGCTTGCGCGAACACTGGCAGAAAGATTCCCCGGAGCCACGATCATCCTGTTCGGAAGCTACTCATTCGGGGAAGATACAACCGAATCTGATGTGGATATAACCGTAATCGGATATAATCCAAAACGAATAGACCTACAGGACATAGAGACCATACTAGAGAGGAAGATACACCTCAACTTCTTCAAGACCATCGGCGACATAGAAAAAAACCTCAAAGAGAACATACTCAACGGAATGATCCTGAGCGGAGGGATCACATTATGAACCAACTGCGCCAGTTCGAAGAATTCCTCGCAGATGGTATCGCGAAGAAACAAAGGCCAGACCCATCCAGATCGAGATACCTCTCACAAGAAGCAGACAAAAGATACAAATTCCTGAACGATCTCAATGACAAGATAGGCGCGACAGACGACAACGCCAACTACTTCGTGGAGACCGCATACGACATCATCATGGAGCTCATACGCGCGATCATGCATCTCGAAGGAGTGAGCGCGTCCGGAGCCCACGCGCACGAAGCAGAAGTGGCATACCTGCGCAAGATAGGCATCAGCGAACCAGAAGTCAGATACGCCAATGAGTTGAGATATTTCCGGAACGGGATCAATTACTACGGAAGAATACTCGACAAGGAATACGCCCAGAACGTACTACTGTTCCTCGAACAGATCCGACCCGCCCTCATCGGATCAATACAAAGACTGCAAACCAACAAAAGAACGAAATGAAAGAATCGCCTAAAAATCGCCTATCACCCAGATAGAAACAGAGTACCACTCAAACTGACTTCTGTAAACCATTTCGCACTGCCGAGACGCGCAGGAAAAGCAAGGTTTAAGTATTACTTAGTATATATTTAATAATACCATGGACACAGTATGCCTGAAGATGGAAGACACCCTCCTAGAATCCATCGACAGATCGCTCAAGGCCCACCGCTACAGCACACGCACAGAATTCATAAGGGACGCGATACGCTGCAGACTGACAGAACTCGAGAAAGAGGACGCGATAAGAAGACTGACAGAGCTGAAAGGAAGCCTGAGACCCAGGCGAAGCGAACAGGAAGCAGGAGAGATCGCCATCGACAGGATCGCCAAGAAGCTGAAGATAAGGCTAGATTAATTCCTCCGGCTTCCTGACGACCAAACCCTCACAAATGCCCATGAAATGCTTGTCCCTAGTGACAAGGATGGCACCCTCATCCCTCGCGATGACCGCATGGAGGGCGTCATTGACTGGAACACCAAACTTTTTGCCTATCATTATCGCCTCCTTCAATTGGACATCGGCAGTCTCAATCCTCACCATCATCCCTTGCGGAAGGATTGAGAATATCCTATCGACATCCTTCTGATCGAAGGCAGAGAGCAATTCCTCCTCGACAAGATCAGAGACGAGCAACAGATCAGACTTTTGGATCGCCTGCCTGATCAGCGAAAAAGCCCACTCACCGAGCGGCCTGAAACGGTCGGAGCGCCCCTCGAAATAGTCACGCCACACGCAAGTATCAAGGTAATACCGGTCTGCCATCTAATACAATCGGATCGGCGGATTAATAAGAGTATACAGAATAAATTTCGGACAAAACCGGAAAAAAAGGCCTTCAGCGACAAGGCGCGCCGTAAAGGATCTCGCACTGTTGTGGGGTCAGAGTGTCAGGGCCGACACGCAGCGACGACTGGATGATCTTGCCACCATCATTCGCCCTCACATAAGGACCGGCGACCACATACGACGCGCCGCCAGTCGGAGACTGCAACAGATACCTCTGGATAGTCCTTGCCTCGACAGCGAGCAAGCCAGCGTTCTCAGCAGAGCCATAGAACTTGCCATCACGGATGACAGTCGCGATCTCATCATAATCAGTGCCCT
This sequence comes from Nanobdellota archaeon, assembly GCA_038046365.1. GTDB lineage: Archaea > Nanobdellota > Nanobdellia > Woesearchaeales > JAGWAF01 > JBBSWF01. Next base: position 5,091 of record JBBSWF010000093.1, on the reverse strand, counting down.
TCAAGTCTATGCGGGCATCGTCGATGTTCGGAACTATCTTGACAAAATTCGGCGCGATCTGGCCGAAATTGATAGTCTGAGGAGGGGGATTGTCAGACGCGCCACCGGTCTGATAATTGAACGTCGCCAGCGGCTTGCCCACCATCTGATACTGAGGCCACAAAGCAGGCATGCTCCCCCAGACAGACGCGCCAGTCGCCCAAACCTTCAAAGGAGGCCTATCACCAGACGCGACAGCAGGATAGCGAGCGATAGTGTTAGTCCTGAAGTCACCGATAACGACACCTTCAGTTAGGACGTCCTTGATACGGATAGGGGCAGAGATAGCCCCTCCGGTAGCACCACCGATTCCGCCGGAAGCAGGATCCACAGTGGATTCAACCACACCACCAGGCGGAAGGTTGACGAGTTGCTCTATAGTGGTAGTAGAAGATCCGACAGGGACCAAGATATTTGGACCATTGGCCTTATTGTTATTTGATACAGTAGCTTGATTTGCAGGAACGAGCACATTGCCATTGAGCACATAACCCAACGCAGTGCACGTCTTGATCTGAGCCTCAGTAGGCGCGACAAGCCCGACACACCGAGGAGTTATCTCAGCGACAGCGCCGGGAGGCAATTGAGCAAGATCCTCTGTCGCTCCAGTCTCAGGAGCCTTGACCTCAGTCGCGGCCTTCTCGCCACCACTATCCTTCTGACCAGCCATCTGAGCAGCAGCACCGATGAGCGCAGACATCACACTCGCCGCAGCCTGGATACCAGCAGCCTGGACCTGAGCTTGAGCGCTGATAGTAGCGACCTTGATCGCGTTCTCGTTCGAGCTTGCGATCTGAGCAGCCTGGGCCTCAGCTAATTTAGTCTGAGCATTTTCCAAGGCAGTAGGAGTCCTTGCAGGCGGTTCTGTGCCAGGTTGGCCAGACCTTGTCTGGCTAGAGCTGGTTTCCGCGGTTTTTGCAGCATCACCTTCTTTGGGCGTAGATTGAGCCGCTTCAGTCTTTTTCTTGTCAGCAGGTGCTCCATCTTGTTTCGGACAAACCGTGCCCTCTGCTGACACAACCACACTAAGAACCATGATCAATACCATCCACAGAGCGATCAGCCTCATCGACCGAGCTCCAACACGTTCAGAGAGCATCATGAGCAACACCTTCTGAGATTCAACATCCAGGACCACCTATACTACATGTCTCCCAAACACCTTGCCTAGACGACGCAAGCTGCGGAGTGCCTGAGTTCTCACGGCAAGCAGCCCCCTTAGACTTAAGGATATTATCTACGCTATGACCGAGAGCGCAATTGCTCTTTGTCAACGTAGACTTATCACACTTGTCCCAAGGACCGCATTTCATGCCATCGACAGACGGACACTTGAGGGTCAAAGCGCCAATGATAGGATCTTTAGCAGCCGCTAATTTAGAAATTGTGCCTGAAGTGGCAACCTTTGGCACTTCGTTGCAATCACCTTTTTTGTTAATTACACGCAGGCAATGCTCCTGCTGCTCGGAAGTCAACTTATTGCCTTGAGGTTTATCACCAGGCTTCTGTTTTTTCTCGATCTCGTCGTTACCTTTCTTGTTCGCGGCGTCACTTGCGTCCTTGTTGCATTTCTGGATCTCAGTTCGGCTAGCCCGGCATGATTGACTTGTGTCATAACACTTGCCGGTCGGACCATTAACTGATTTAGGCAGTTTTGGAGGAGGAGGGTTCGGGTTCGGCAAACATTGAGTTATCTTGTCGCAGGGAGTGATACATTCCTTGTATTTCTTCTCGAATTCTTTTGCAGCCTCTGGACAAGCCTGGTTGTAACCGCAGACATCCTCACCTTTCTTTGCGTCTTTTTTTAGATCTTCCTTTACGTTATCCTTCAATGGCTCGATTCCCTGATCTGTCCCTGTGCCGCCTTCCTTGGCGTTGACCTGAGACAGCTTCTTCTTATCACACTCATCCTTCAACTTGTCAGGCTGGCCCTCAGCCTGGCAAGCTGCCTGATTGATGCCGTCGATGTCATTGTTCCACTTCGCAGCATCAGCAAGAGCGCCGTCATAAGAACCGACACCCCACTGATCAGGATTGAACCCTGCCGGCCTGCTGTTCACTATATCCTCAAATGACCTCGCGGACATCGCCGAAACACTGAACACAGCGATGAACAACAAGACCACAACCAGCATCGGGATCGAGTGCTTCATCCCTGCACCACCACCCGATTGGCGAACTGGAACATGTAAGGCTCGAAGTAGAGCCGGTAATCATCATTTGTGTCTACGACGCGATACACAATCGTATGGATCTGCTCAGCATGCGCCGTGACATTGTATCCGCGCTTTGTGAACTCAGTCATGTAATCCCAGTGGATTATCGAGTCATCCTGTTCCTCGCGCTTGACGATCTCGCTCGAGAACTCGACTAGGTCATACAACCTGGAAGGGAGGCGGAAGGAGAACTCACGCAAAACAGTCTTCTGATCGCCCTTGGTGATCTCTATAGGATAGTCTATCTTGAAGTCCACTGATTTCTTGTCGATAGTGACCTTAGAAGTGATGTCGCCTTCACTGATGACGAACCCCTGCACAGACGTGAAGCCGGCAGTGCAGGCCTTCAAGCGCGAAGCCACATAAGTGCCAAGGATGTCATTCTCGATTTCACGCTTGGATGGCATGAGCGATCTCCCGGTCCAGAAGTAATATGGAATAGTATAGTATTGATCATAGACGATGCTCTGAGGGAAATAACCAGTCCGTCCACCCACCATCCCGAAATAGAACACTGAATCTGTGGCGACTTTATCGAGGCAGCCTTGCACCATGCCCTGGACAGCCTGCACATCCCACTGCTGCTGGGTCTTAGTCATCTCAGACACCCTCTTCTCGGTCAGGACGACCCTATTATATAGGAAGGCGATCAGGAAAACCAGCACGACAGACACTACTATAAAGACAGACAGCTGGCCCCTGCGCTTCTCTGAACTGGAAACTACCTTGATCTTTGGCATGACGGGCGGATTCTCCACAAATCCTTATTTAAAAGTTACTAGAGGCAGACCCCTCCTTTGCCCCAAACATTTAAATATTACAAAGCATACTATGTAATAAATGGAGATCATCATCGCTGACGCGTCCAGCCTCATACTCTCAGAGAAATCGGGCCTGCTCGACGCGATCGTCAAAGAGCACAGGATCCTCATACCGGAGGAAGTGCATAGGGAGGCAGTGCTCAAGGGCAAAGAGAGAGGATCACCTGACGCGCACACTCTGGGCGACAAGATCGAAGCAGACCTCATACAGATAAACAAGATAAAAAACAGCCAACTGGTGAAAAAAATGATGAGCGATTTCGGGATGGCCATGGGAGAGACAGAAGCGATAGTCCTTTTCCTGGAGCAGAAAGCGTCGTTTGTCATGGTAGATGACCACAAAGCGATAAACGCCTGCAAAGCCCATAAAGTGCCATTCATGACTACATTGGCCCTTGCCTTGATGGCCTTAAAAGAAAGAAACGTGACACCCAAGACCGCCAAAGATATCATAAAATGCCTGGCGGCGCATGGGAGATACAAGAGCGAAATGATCCTGCGAGCTATGCAAGAGGTGCAAAATGGATAAACTAGTATCAGTGACGGCCCGATTGAACAAAGGGGCTGTGGATTATATAGAGCGGCTGAGCGTCCTGTTCAACATAGACCGATCCACAGCATTCCGGATGGTGCTCCAGAGAGGCATCCAAGAGGACAGAAAAGAGAAAGCCATAGAGATGTATCTCCAGGGAAAACTCACATTAGAAGGTGCAGCAAGATTCGCGAACATCTACATCGGAGACTTCCTGGACCTCATGAAAGAGAGCGGCGTGGAGAGCAACCTCACTGTCGAAGACTTCACCGAGTCGCTCAAGCAGATCAAGAGAGCAGAGTGAAGCCCACGGATCCCATCCCCCACCCAAGATGAAGATATAGGGAAGATGAGAGAAGGCAGGGAAAAGAGACAGGACACCCAGACAATGGCTAGCCTTAAATAATAGTATCTCTCAGGGATACTAATATGGCAAGCCCCAGCAAAGAAGACCGGGTCACAGAACTATTCCTGGACAATCCGACGAAACACTGGCACTTCGAGGAGATCATGAGGATATCAGGAGTGAGCAGAGGAAAGACCGGCAAATGGCTGTCGAGACTCACGAAAGAGGGCATCATAACCCGGACGAAAAAACAAGGCGAGATGCCATACTACACCGGAAACCACGAGACCCCGCGATACCGGAACAAGAAAAAGCTTTACGCTCAGACCAAACTATACGAGTCAGGACTGCTCGACCACCTAGCCGGACTGAAAAAAGCCAAGACAGTCATAATCTTCGGAAGCTTCACACGGTCAGACTGGCACGAAGACAGCGACATAGACTTGTTCATATATGGCGATGACGAAGGGATCGACACAATCCGTTATAGCCGCGAACTACGGCGAGAGCTCCACGTCTTCACGGCACATGATATATACCACCTTAAGCGACTTGGTAAAGACCTTATAGGAAATATCATCAAAGGCAACATAGTGAAAGGGGGATTGGAATTTATCACGGTGGACATCCCCGATGCCAAGACCCAAAACAAGCGAAGAAGCCTATGAATCATGCCTATGCAAAGGGCTCATCAAACCCCAAGAAGACGCAGACCTCAATAGGATCACATCCATAATAGAGAACTCCTCGACAGACATCGAGCAGGCCAAAAGGCTGGCGACGATAACCCCAAAAGACGGCAAAGGATGGACCACTATATTCAAGATACAATATGACGCGCTGCGCGAACTCGCGGAAGCGATAGCCCTATCAGACAAGGCGAACATTTCGAACCACCAATGCCTTTTCGCCCACATCTGCGAACGACACCAGGAACTCGAGCTAGACTGGGGATTCCTAGAAAAGATGCGCACGAAGCGCAACGGGATCAATTATCATGGATCGACGATCACCTACCAAGAATGGAAAGAAACCGAGCTGCAGATGGACCTGTACGCAAAGACACTCCGAAATGATCTAACTACCTGAGTTTTCCCTAGTTTTTATACACAACGCCGATTGCTTTGAGTAGTTGTT
>JBBSWF010000092.1:0-16627 GCA_038046365.1 Nanobdellota archaeon | reverse complement strand
TTTAGACATCAGAAATAGATCATTTTGTCAAAAACCGAATTGTTCAAAGTTCTCCCAGATTAATCCAGAGCGAAGAAGCGCCAATAACCTATTTCTCCTCGTCCTTCATAAAGGGGAAGAGGAGCACGTCGCGGATGGAATGGCTGTTTGTGAGCAGCATGACCATGCGATCGATGCCAAAACCGATGCCGCCAGCAGGAGGCATGCCTGTCTCGATGGCCTCGCAGAAGTCCTCGTCCATCGGGTGGGCCTCTTGCGATCCTGCCCTTAGCTTGGCAGCCTGTTCCTCGAGGAGCTTCCTCTGGAGGACAGGGTCGTTTAGCTCGCTATATGCGTTGCACAGCTCAAAGCCTGCTGCGAAAGCCTCGAAGCGCTCGACAAATCGCTTGTCGTTCCTAGACGGCTTGCACAAGGGAGTCGTCTCGATAGGATGCTCGGTGATTATGTGAGGCTGGACGAGCTTGGGCTCGACTAATTCCTCGAAAAGACCGGTTATCAGTAGTGATCTTGTCAGGTCTCCTTCGATCTTGAGATTGTAAGTTATGCGCAAGTCGAACAGCTCCTCGTCAGACAGCTTCTCGACATCGATCTTACCGTAATCTTTTATCGCCTGGACCATAGACATGCGCTTCCAGGGCTTCTTGAAATCGATCGTGTGCTCGCCGAACTGCACTTTAGTCGTGCCATTGACCTTTGTGGAAGCAGCGACATAGATGTCTTCTATGAGATTCATCATCGCAGTGAAATCCACCCATGCCTGGTAAGCCTCGACCATCATGAACTCCGGATTGTGCGTGCGATCAACGCCTTCATTGCGGAAATCCTTGCAGAACTCATAGACGCGCTCGAAACCGCCGACTAGCAGGCGCTTGAGATGAAGCTCGTCAGAGATACGCAAGTAGATCGGCATGTTGAGCGCGTTCAAGTGAGACTTAAACGGTCTCGCGTTGGCTCCACCATAATTGGAGTTGAGGACCGGGGTCTCCATCTCGATGAAACTGCGATTGTTGAGCTCCTCGCGGACAGTGTCGATGATCCTGGTGCGCTTGATGAATGTCTCCTTTACCTCGGGGTTCATGAACAGGTCAAGATACCTCTTGCGGTATCTGATCTCTGTGTCCTGCAAGCCGTGATACTTCTCAGGCATTGGACGGATCGCTTTTGAAAGGATCTGGAACGCTTGAGAGTTGACAGTGATCTCGCCAGCCTTTGTGCGGAAGACAAAACCGGATGAACCGACGATGTCACCAAGATCAAGAAGCTTGACTATCTTGTAGCTATCCGCACCTAGGTCGTCCTCTCGCAAGAAAAGCTGGATCTTGCCAGTCTGGTCCTGGATGTGCATGAACGAAGCCTTGCCCATGCGCCTCAATGTCATTATGCGGCCTGCGACGACGACTCTCTCTTGGGTCTTCTCCTCAGGTTTTAGCGACTGGAACTCGTCTAGTATGGCCTTGGCGTCGTGGGTCTTAGGGAAAGAGTACGGGTAAGGATCGACGCCCATCTGGCGCAACTCATCGAGCTTGCGCAGGCGCTCCTTGACTAGGTAGTTGAAGTCTTGAGGCGGAGGCGTTTGAGTAGGCACAGGATTCTGCTTTGCAGATTGGGGATCAGGGGTTGCAGGCTTCTTCTGAGGCTCTTTCAAACCATCGGTCTTCGCTTTCTGTTTGTTATCATGCTGGGCCATGATAAGACGTGGAGGCGGTTTGTATTTAAACATTTGCGAGCCTGAGGGGTACGCGAAAACGAGCAGGTCAGCAAGGCAGGCGGGAAAGCCTTTTCTGGAAGCGCGACCGATGGCATGCCAGCGGACTATTTATCGTCGGAAATATTACGAAACCATTTTAAGCGCCCCGATCTTCTGTGCGTTGATTGTAGATGCAAGACAAAGACACCAGAAGCCAAGGCGGACATCTGTCCAATGAACGCAGAGATGCAATACGGACCCGCGCCAGAGAAATCGCCCCAAAGATGAACCTCGGGATGGTAGTCGGCTGCAAGCACCTTGAAGAAGAGCTCAAGAGTATACTCATACCAGAATTACCATTCAACAATGTCCGGATGATATGGGATCTGCCCACTAAGCTTTGGACCCCGGACCCCATCGACATACTGATCGTAGACTCTGAATCAAGGGATCCTCAAATAGTACCTCAATTCGCCGACGCGTCTCCGATAATCTGTCTCTCCCCGACAACGGATGGATTAGAACGGAAGGTTGACAAGACCCTTGATTCAGTGGCTTACTCGAGAGCGATCTACCTCTCCAGTTCCAGGACGGACCAATGCTTGCATTCGTTCACGATCGAAGAACGTGAAAGGCTGCTAAAAGGAGTGGAATGCGCCGTGGTCGAGAAAGCCGCGAATGACCACATTGAAGAGGCTATCAAAAGACTGAGCAAGTCAGACGAGCGTCCGCTCCCAGGAAGATTCGAGGAGATCCTGACCAAGATATCCGGATACAAACAGAGGGCGATCAGGAACTACCTGCGCATGGCAGAGATACTGGTAGATGGATGCATCGAGGACCGCAGGGAGATAGCGTCGAAGCTATATGAGCTAGATGCTAGATTCGGGCTACAGGAATTCAATGATAACTGGCACCTGTTCGCGAGAGCGGCTGAGCGCGCGTCGACGATGGACTCGCTACGGAAGGCTATAGAGGATGGCAACGGCTCCGCCGCCAACGCATACTGCCTGATAGTCGCCAAACATGCACTGGAGGAGGGAGCCCGCATAATACAGATGAACAACGAGATAATCATGAGCCGGAGGATGCCAATATCCGAAAAGCTGACGATATTCGCCAAGATGGCGAAACACCCATCCAAACTGAATAGAGAGCTTCAGTTGATCAACCTGTTCAACAAGACCGCAAGGAGGATTATCAACAGCTATGGACTTGTATACGGATCAGCGATCCGCATGCCTAAGCCTGCATCGTACGCGTTCAACCAGATAGATCGCACTGATCATGACGGCAACACCACACAGATGGACGCCTTGCTGCTAAAATATATACCCGGTGAATCGATGTTCGGATACGCCCATAAAAAGAGGAGGCAACATCAACAGGATCCAGCCACTTCAGATTGGCCGAAGATACAGGAAGAGCTCCTCAACCAGACCCTCAAAGCACAATTCGCAGTGATAGCAATGGGCCATATTGTGGCTGAGAAAGACCCGAATGTAGTAGACAGAGTCCACACGAAAGGCTCTGAGGAGACCAAGGCGCATTACCTGAAAAGAGTATCCGAAAAATTCATAGGCCATGACCCCGAGATAGCCATAAACCTCGACGTGAAAGCCAGGCTGCCACCGCCGGCCATCCAAGCATACCTCAATTCACATAATCACAAAGGGAGGGACAACCTGCCACCGCTCCAGCCTTACCTGGCAGGGGTGCTATGGAACGTGGCCCCGCCCAATTTCCATGGTGCTCTAAGCCATATCACCCAAGACGACTCACTCTTAGCCGAATTCCGAAGAAGCATAATGGAAGACATAATACCTGTGGTCGATATCGCGGTCGGACTCAATGCAGGGCTAGGAGTCGACCTTCCCCAGAGGAATCTCATAATAACCCAGTCCGGCCTTAGCACCCTCAGGGACAAGGGAAAAGTGGTGCAATCCGACCTGGCGGCGATAGACCGAGAATGGATCCGCAACACACCTTACCTGTTCGAAGCGATAACAGGATGGGAAAGCTCCTTGATCACTGTCAGCGAGACGATCAGACTGCCGGAGGACCTCACCTTAAACGGCAAGATCGTTGGCGTATCCGGAACAAAATTACCTATGATGCACTACGCCCTGGCCAGATTCGCCGACGGCCTCCCCTCCACACTCAAAGAATACATCCCACACACTTCAGGGTGCACAACACCAATCATCTCTTTCCCGGATTTCGAAGAGATCTATCCGCAATTCTGCGCTGTCGCCATACTCCAGGAGATGGCGCGCACAGGAGCGATGACAAAATACCTGACGACCAGGTTCGATTCCCCTGAAGACCGCCTCAACCATTTCCAAGGGCTTTACGGATCGCTAGAATCCATCATGCACCACACGATCGAATTAGCAGGGCACTTCCCCGACGGCTCGAGGGAGAGACACTGCATGACTAGATTACACGACACAATAAAGGAAGCATATGACCATGCCACGCGCAAATACAACAACCATAAGTGAGGGGGGGCAGGACCCTAAGGAGAGACTGTCATACAGCGACGGCCATGCGCACGCATTCAGCAGGTGCGTCTATAATTATCGCCAGACCCCACCAACCTGGAACGAATTCCTGAAGATGAGCCTTAACCAGAAGCTCTGCGTATTAGAGGCGAACATGACCGAGATAATCTGGATGGCAAGCCTACACAACATGGAATACCAGGCGATCACTGACCACGCTTACCTATTCTCCGCCGCGCGGATAACCTACGACCAGTATCGGCGCGTTCTCAACAAGAGCATAGCAAAACTGGACCGGCTGGGACGGGAAGCGAACAAGGTGTTCATAATGCCAGGAGTCGAACTCAACGTGAAGGTCGCTCCGGGCAAGGAACCCTACATCGACCTTGAAGAGATATGCTATGGACTGACAGACCCCTACCCGGCGCTGAACAGGATGAAGCTGATCATAGCGTCCGTGCATGATACTGACATCAAGGACCGCCAATACATCTCGACAGAAGGATATCTCGAGCTCCTAAAAGCGAACATAAAAGGACTCTCCCAGATCTGGCCCCCCCAACAGAGAAAGGGGCGCGTCCTGATATGCGGGCACCCATGGGACGCCGCATGCAGGATAAACAGCAAGACTTATGATTCACTCGCACGGACAAGCACCGCATTCAAGAGCGCATTCCCTACACCGGCCTCTTTCGAACTATTCTGCCCTGACGCCCCGATACCCTACTTCAACCAACACCAGCTAGATGAGCTCTCCAGGGCATTCACTGAAGGAGGGGTCATACCTGAGCTGAACCTTTTCCAGATATATTCGCGCAGGGCGGAAGTGAGACGCAGCAGACCGTACCACCCGGAAGACAGGCCGCCGATACTAGAAGCGTACCTCGCACACCGAAAAGATAACAACCTGGAGCCGGAGATCTCAATAGGAAGCGACGCCCACGTCATAGGGATGATAGGGAAGCATTTCGCGCTGAGACCACGGTTCGCAGAGATCCTCGAGCAGGTGCCCAACCTTAGGAATGCCATAACCTGGGGAGACCGGATCAAGAGATCAGCTCGGCCATGTGATGCGCCTTATCGACGATCGTCAACACGTAATGTCCTATGACCTGTGAGCCTTTGCTATTCTTCAGGAGGAGAGACATGCCTAGCGTCTCAGCCTCGTTCTTGAGCTGTTTGTACTCTATGAGCCCGCCGAGGTCGTGGGAATGGAAGAGCGAATTGAACTTGTCTACGAGGTCAGCGAGCATCTTGAACGCCGCCGCCTCATCTTTCGAGATCTTCGGCTTGTTCTTGTGAAGGTAAATGGCGACATCCCGGTAGTCATCCGCCATCATCTCGGTGAAACCGAGGAGCTGGTAGAGCCCGGTCACCTTCTTGTGGTCTGAGTATCCTTTCTTGTTGAGCATCCTCTGGCAGAACATGGTGAGCCTGTTGTTAGTGCGCTCTCGGCCGGCGATCTCCGCCAGCGCATCAAGATCGCCCGTTGAGATGGAGTCGCTTGTGTCTTTGGCCATAGTTATGAGCGTGAGCAGCACCCTGCGCAGGACAGAATCAAACTCCGTGTCGAGTGCCTGGGCGACGTTCCGGAATATGACTCTCTTGTTCGACTGCTCGAGGACCTCGAATCCCAGAAGACCTTCAGCCTCTTTGAGAAGGAGAGGTATTATCGACGGATCGCTGAACTCGACCTCGACCTCGTCATAGCCCAGTTTATAGAGCGTGTAGATCGGGCGCCTGATGAAGCGGTCCGCGCTCTGGATGAAAATCTTGGCCTTCTCGAACTCGACATAATTCTCTGTGCGGATGATAAGAGAACTGCCCTGTTCCTCGATCTCGAGCTCATCGCCCTTCTTGATGCTATGCGCGATTGACCATTTCCTAGGCAAGGAGATCAGCTGAGTCGAATCAGCGATCTGGATGACTTTGCGTTTCATTTAGCGACCACCGGGGAGTGTAATTTTCCGTTACCCCTATATTAAATATGGTGAGGGGTTCTATTGTGGGCATCTTTTAGGTCATTATAAATCTATCTATTTTATATAAAGTATAAGCCAATTATAAATTATAATGCAAAACTATATAATCAAGGTCGTATACTTTCCGATATATCCCGGAACAAATCCGGGGGAGACCCAAGTCAAAGCGGAAAAACACAAACGAAAGAAAACGCGTGGAGGGTGGAAATATGAAAAAAATGCAAAGCTGGAGAGAGGACGAGTGGACACGGGAGATCTACGAGGACATCTACAGCCAAGACATCCGGTACGAGGATCTTGAGAACGACGGGCTCGCTGACTGGGAAGAAGCCTTCATGCAAGGATGGGATGACGCTGCATAAGCGCGTCGAAGGTGACAAAAGATGAGAAAAGACCTAGAAGGGCCAAAAACAAGGATATCGGACTTGAACGCCATACGCGAGTTTTTACTGACAGGCGGGAACAAGGACGAATACTTCGACAGCGGCTTCCAGAATGCCGGTTAAAGACTCATAAGGATGTGAGCGCCAGCCATCCCGTTAGGGGTGACGCACTGACGCGATCATTCTTCCACTCACCGTGATTGATGTGTAAGCCGGACTTTCCGTTCGGCCGATCACAGTCTTCACTCACTGCACCAACGCCGCTGGGACGCCCTAAAAAGGCACCCAGCGGCACTTATATTCACGCATCGTAATTGGAGATCCAACACCAACTGGATAACATAAAGCCAGATCAGAACGGATCGACAGATTTCAGCCTCACTGATCATGATGTACCCGCCAGACCTCCTAAAACGCATCGAAGAAGCCAGGGACCACGGAATGACCGACTGCAGGTACACAGATGAAGAAGGAGAGGAAGTGGAACTCCATCTGGGGTTGATACCTAAGTGGGCGGATAGCTGGAACCTGGGTGATTAATTTAAACCGACGGCTCTTCATGGAGCCATGCCCGGACCATAAATGAGAAGCATGCTTGAGAAGAAGCTGGCTTCGATTGCAAGAGAAGATGAAAGGAGATATGGATCATATTTCTGTCTCGCAAGAGAATACCTGATAAAGAATGTGAGGACGGGTTTTTAAATCCCGATAGGCACCTGCCTGTAATGGATATATCTTTCAAGACAAATGGAAGGCCGATCCCAGAAGGGAGGAAACTCATCGAGATAATCGAGAGGCATGATTGGACACTCATCGACATAACGCGACCCACAAGAGAGACCTTCCTGACAGACCATTATATCGACACAGCAGAGAGCGCAACAGACCTAGTGATCGACCATAACTACCTTTTTGTCCCTATCCCACGCCAAGGACAACTAGTGTCAGCGGCATACGAAGAACGCCAAGGCCTCAGACCGGCTCTTGAGATCGAAAACATCTACGATGATAGGTGGGCCGGCGAGAGCAACGTGAGCCTGAAAGGAGGCAGATACCTCGCAGTGTTTAACATGATGCTGCTCATCCCCGAATTCAACGGCGTGATCGTGACCTCACCCAAGGACAGCCTGAACGCCAACCCAGACACGGTAGGGATTATCCGGGATTACCTTGTTGATTCGTTCTCGCGGTATTTTAGGATAGTACAGCCAGAAGACCTCATCAGGATACAAAAAACTGGACAGAATGCCAATTGATACGGCAGTCCCCGGATATATATTTATAACACCGGCACCGCTAGTCAGGTCATGGAAGGCAGAGTGAAGACCACAATCATAGGGATCATCCCTCAGTATTCCCAGAATTCCAAGAACAATGTCTTCGCAAGGATATTGATGCCGCCGGTCGGGATAATATCTGTGTTGAGCCAGATAAACAGCGATCCTTGCTTGAATGTCTACGCAATCGACGAGAACAATTACGCAGGCCCGAGAGATTTCACAGGCATGCCGGACCATTCTTTTTTGCAGGGGAGGGAGCCAGCTAAGATAGCCTTGTTCTATGGGGGGATGACCAATTCCATACCCCGGATGTTCTCTCTCGCGAAGCAATACAAGAGGTTCGGAGCGGTGACGATCGCCGGAGGCAGCCATGTCGACGCGCTGCCAGAAGAATCGCTCAGATCAGGGATAGACATCGTCGTGCACGGAGAAGGCGAGGAGACGATGCAAGAGCTGATAGATGTGTTGATTGGCTCTGTGGATGGAGTCGAGCGCGCCAAGGCCCTCATGAAGATCAATGGAATAAGCTTCCTGGATGATGAGAATAGATTGGTGTCCACGACGAGAAGGGAGCATATCAAGGACCTTGACGCACTGAGAGCGACGGATCTCACGATCATAAAATTCCTCAAGAAGAGATGGAGCGCCATCCCGATAAACCGCGGGAGAGGATGCAACTTCAACTGCGAATTCTGCGTAGTGAACAAGCAATACGGTCGCTACAAGGCAGGATCTGTGGACATAGCGATGGAGCAAGTGGTCAGGTACTCAGACATGGGGTACAGGGTATTCTTCTTCACCGACGACAACTTCGCCCAGGACCCGAAAGAGGCAGAGAAGCTATGCCGACAGATAGGGGACTACAAAAGGAAGTTCCGGAAAAAGATAAGCCTGATCGTGCAAGTGCGTAATGAAGTGGCCGACCAGGACCTGCTCATAGAGGCGATGAAGTACGCAGGAGTCGAGACCCTCTGCATCGGCTACGAGAGCCCGATAAACGAGGAATTGAGATCTATGAGAAAAGGAGTCACAGTAGAATCCTTGGTCGAGAGATCAAGGAAGTTATCAGATCATTTCTACCTGCACGGAATGTTCATATTCGGATACCCGACGTTCAAAGATTCGAAATACCGGTCTGACCTGAGCCTTGAGCAGAAGGCAAGGGCGTACCTGCGATTCTTCAAAGAGGCTAGGATAGACACGATACAAGTGTTCAACGCCGTGCCGCTGCCAGGGTCGGAACTTCGTGCTAAGCTGGAATCAGAAGGACGGCTATTCCCACCCGAGATGGTCTGGTGGGACAAATACGACGGGCTGTTCCTGACATACGACCCTACACCCGAAGGATTGGACCCTTACGAGCTGCAGACCATACCCCGAACATTGATGAAAAAAAGATACATGGGAAATATCGTGAGCAGGACACTCAACTATGGAAACTGGCTGAACTGGGCGTATAACGCCACGATCGGATTCCCGATCCAATTCTCTGTGTTCTATACAGGCAGGTTCGTGCGGAACCTAGTCGAGAAGAAGAGAAGAGAGAACGTCGAGGGGGAAAGGAGCATATTCCATGCATCCCTTATAGGGGCTTGGGGAGACATAAAGAGGAAATGGCGCAACCTCGCGGTCCGGACATATGGCGGAAAGATAATGAAGAGATGGATTGCGGAGTATGAGAAAGGGGACTATCTAGCCAGATTGAAGAGACTGTCGGCGAGAAGGGTGTGAAGGGCGGACATGATGTTGGTAGGATAGACAACATATAAACCAGAAGCCTATTGCTTATCCGCGATCCCTTTTTTTACCGCGGCAAGAAGAGGGGGGAAGCACGATCTCGCGAGATCCACCGTGTCATCGGCTTCAGCCTTGGTCGGATGATAACCATAATAATTGATTTTCCGCCTCAACCTCCTCAAGTTGTCTATAGCACTTGTGGGCCTTGACGTATCGACTTCTAATTTCAGGAGGGCGTTGATAGGTGCGACGTGATCGTCTGAATCTATGCCTTGGCTGACAAGGATCGCGTCGCCTAGCATCCTGAAACATTCATAGATGTTGCGCACCACCGTGAACGCAGATGTATCACTTGTCGGGATGGTCAAGGTGAAGGCCATCTGACGCTCGGACTCATCCAGGATGGATTCTGCGTCTTTGTAGTCCGGGATCTTGACCCTCATGGCCGCACCTCAAGGAATCCTTCGAGGACGATGCCATTGGCGATATTGGCGAAGAGATTCAGTGGGATATTATTCCTAGAGAATATGTGGAGGTTGACTGGGATGTCCTTGCGGTAGCCGAGTTTATTGATGGTGCCGAGTTCTACTATCTGAGGGACTTTATCAGAGAGGACCTCCACTGCTATGTCTATATCGCTGCTTTCAATATCATCGCCTTTGCGGATGCTCCCGAAGAGCGAGATCGAGCGGGCTCCAGGGACTGCCTTGTGGACAGCATCGAGGATGCCTGAGCTGTAGACCAAGCTCAGGTGGTATGGGATCTTCCTTTCACGATTGTAAGGGTGAGATTGGTCGCATGAGATGCGCCATAACCTTCCGATTGTCTCTACTTTGAGGAAGCCTTCTTTGACTAATTGAGCGACTGCCAAGTTGGCTGAGGTCTTTGAGATCTTAGCCAATGCGCATAGGTCGTTGAGACCGAACTCCTTTGTGGGGAAATCAAAGAATATGTGCTGGACCTTGCCGTAGGCGTCGACGTATTCTATAGGGGAGATTGTGCGGGATGAGACAATCTTGATCTTCTTGAACATAGGGATTGTATCTTTGGGAACTATATAAACTTTATTGGAACCATGTGGTTCTAGAATTGTTCAAGTGGTTTTGGAGGAAACCATAAAGACCCGATCAGATATCCTTCAACTTAAGCTCAAGGAATCTCAGATAAAAATCAGCACGAGAATCAATATCCCCTTTTGTTGGATCTTTATAACAGACCCCGGTATGTCTAGAAATAATTAAATACGAAACAAAGACTCCTGATTGCACGCCCCGGCAATATTTTCCGTCCCTTGTGTCGTATGATACGATCCGGCGTGGTCAATTCAATTACTTGGAACCAAGCATGATGTTCTCTGTCGGGAATTATCACTGCACAGCATATCTGACTGCGCTGCGAGGCTCACTTTTTGATGAGGAAAGGCTGAACATAAGCATTCCTTGACCATCTGACTAGATTGGTGAACAGAAAAAAATAGGGTGTCCGGGCGATCACTAGAAGATGGAATAACGGGCATACTCGACCAGTGGGAACGCGAACCTGAATCATTCAAAAAGAAGATACCGAAGGTGTGAGAGCATATTAATCCCTCTTCGCAGCCTAAATCCCAAAGAGAGATCTCAACAAGGCCAATAGTACAGATAACACACTCATTCTTCGCTAGCAACACTATAAGATCCTCGGTGGTGAGTTTCTCGCCTTTCTTGACTGAGAGGAATTGCGTGAATCCATTTATATATGATAGAATCACCTCAAAATCATAAAATTTAAATAAAGTTATCGTTAAATACTTAACGATTGGGTGCATTATGGACGAAAAGAAAGTATCCGAAATCGTAAAGGCCGGTGAAAGCCAAGCAATGGAATTCAAACGAACTTCCACCAAAGACGCGGGGAAGACCATCTGCGCATTCGCAAATGCAAGCGGCGGGACGCTCCTGATAGGCGTGGAAGACGAGGGCACTATCGTAGGTGTACCTCCAAAAAAACAGGATGAGACACAGCAACAGTTGTACCATTCGCAACAAGAGTGCAGCCCCACTCCAGTCTGTTCAATAGTAACCGTCGATACCGAGAAAGGAGTAGTCATCCTAGTCAAAATCCCGAAGATCGGAAGCGGCGTGTGCTACTACAAGAACGAGATCTATGTCCGCGTCGGCACAACAGACCATAAAATCGCAGGGCCTGCCATCGAAGACTTCCTCAAGAAGAGACAAGTCCTTTGTTTTGAAGACGAACCGAGTGAAGCAAATATATCAGATCTGGATATCCCCAGGATCAAGGATTATCTTGCCAAACGGAACCCCACTATCCCATTCGAACAATCAAAATTGAAGTCGATCCTTTGCACGCTCCATGTGGCTGCTATAAACGGCGATTTCCACATCAAGAAATCCGCGGTCCTTCTCTTTGCAAAGTCACCAGCATTGTTCATCCAACAAAATCAGATCAAATTAGTCCGATTCAGGGGAACTATCGCAGCCGACATAATCGATGGTGAGACATTATCTGACACCCTCCTAGATAACATCAACAAAAGCTTGGATTTTATCAGGAAACACACAAAAACAGCTCTCAAAATTGAAACACTCGAACGCGAAGAGATCCCCGAATACCCTCATGTCGCGCTGCGTGAAGCGGTCATCAATGCGATCATCCACAAAGATTATTACTCCCCTGCTGCCGCACAAGTGAACATCTTCGACGATCGGATCGAGATATCCAATCCTGGAGCACTGCCACGAGAGCTCAAGATCCAAGATCTACCATTCCTAGGACTGGGCATCCCAAGAAATCCCACCCTTTATAGGTTACTTAGCGATGTGAATATCGTCGAAGGTCTCGGAACAGGATTTCCCAGAATGTTCCAAGCAATGCGAAATGCCGGATTACCCGACCCCCACCCCGAAGATCTCGGGACCATCTTCAAACTCACTTTATACAACAAATTCCCATCAAAAAAATGGGGCCTGAACGAACGTCAACAACGGGCAATAGGTTATATCCACGAACACAAGATAATCACCGCCAACAGATATGCGTCGCTCTATGATATCAGCAAACCCACAGCGATCTCTGACCTCGCAGGACTTGTAAAATATGGACTCGTACACAAGATAGGCAAGGGACGTGCCACTCATTACGTATTAAAAGAGGCATCCTGATCGTTCTTTGTCTTTCCAAATAACGGACGGACTCGAGATCAGCGCCCAATCAATTCCCTCACACGGATTCCCAGTCAACCTCAATACGATAGTTCCGGCCAAACTGGTAGATCCCAGACGGCTTGAATTGATGGACGAATTCCTTGATAATGCTCCAAAGAGGATCCTTCTCAACAAGTCCCGTGATCGTCTCTTGACGAATGGACCAATACCGAAAATAGAATGAAGATTCTTTATCTGCTTCATAGTTACAGTGCACTCTCCAAAGACCCTTGTAGTCGCCCACCACCCGTGCGTCCTCATATACAAGGATGTTCTCCAGGGCACCGGGATACTGCGCTTGGATGGGACCAATAGCATTTGCAGAGGGGTTTGCGAAAACCAGACCCCCTCTATCGATCAACCAGCGCTTTTTCTCATCAAACCCCCGTTGGCTGTCCCCTGCGAAAGGGATAATCGCTTCTCCAGGATGGTAGTAATCAGGTTCTGGTAATCCGGGGATGCGAGATTCAATAACTCTCATATTGATCTTTGGAAACATAATCCCTGTAGAGAGATGATTGATTTATAGATTGCCTTGTCAAGAAACAGCCTCACTCTTCGCTCCCCTGCAGAATTATAAGATCCTCTGTTGTGAGCTTCTCCCCTTTCTTGATCTTCTCCTGGACTTCTTCGATGCGCTGAGACAGTCGCTTCTTCTGGCGTGCCTGCTCTTGGGCTTCCTGGCGCTGCTGGCCGTCGCGAGCCTTGTGCTCGCGCTCTACACGCATCTCGCCTAGCTTGACGGCGAGATCGTCGTGCTCCTTCTTGGATGTGAGGAATTGGGATTGCAATGACTCTTCCTGCTTCTTGAGTTCGTCGACTTCTTTGGACCAGACTAGTATCTGCTCATGGAGGGCCTGAGACTGCTTGGCCTTCTCCTGGACCTCATCGTGGGCGGAGTCAGCCTTTGCCTTTAGAGCGTCGATCTCCTTCGAGAGAGCTCTCACTTCAGAGGAGCCCTCATCGCGCTTCTCGGTCTCGTCGAGCTGGCGCTTGAGCTCCTTTATCATCTTCATGAACTTCTGCTCCTTCTCGAAAGATGGGGCTTCAGTCTCGATCTTGCGGTTTAGCTCTTCGATCTGAGCCCTTAAGCGGCCAGGCGATTCCCGGGGACCCTTGAAGGCCGGTGAGGGCGCTTGTTTTGGCAGTTTCTCCTTGAGGGCCTTTATCACATCGATCTTGTCACGGATCTCCTTGGAGAGCTTGGCGCGATCCTCTTTTTGCGCCTTCACTGAATCAGTGAGGAGGTTGCGATCTGACTTCTTGGCCTTGATCTGGCCGATCAGCGCCCTTATCTTCTGAGAAACAGCATTCCGCTGGCTGAACAATGATTCCTTCTGCGCGTTCAACTCCCTGAGATGGGAGTGATCGTCTTTTTTCTCCGCATTTGGGGCATCGGTCTCTTGTTCTTGTGCCATCTCGTTGTCGGCTCGCAATTGACGCCAATTTTGGCGCCTTTACTTTGGTCGTTGGTGCCTTGCAGTCCAAAAAAAGAAGGGGCGCCCATTGGGCGCGCCCTCAAGTGGACATTGCGCACGCTATCTATCCAAACAGCGCGCCAAGGCCGGCAGCAGCTTCCTCTTCGGACTTCTTCTCGACCTTCTTCTCTTCTTTCTTATCTGCCTTGGCCTCTCCACCAGCAGGCGCGGCGGCTACAGCGACAGGCGCGGCCACAGCGGCCTTCTCGATGGCTTTCTCTATGTCGACGCCGTCAAGGCCCGCGACAAGCGCTTTGACGCGCGCGTCATCGACCTTTGCGCCGGCAGCCTCGAGGACCTTCTTGACCTTAGCCTCGTCTATCTTGCCACCTGACTTGTGGATCAGGAGGGCCGCATACACGTATTCCATTTTTCTTTCCTCCATTGAGTTTGCTTGTTTTAGTCACTTGGAGCAGTTGAAAACCGCCCCGATGATCGTGCTATAGGTTCGCCTCGGATTTCACTGATTTGGCTTGGGCATCTGCGCAGGCGAGAATCTCGTTCTTTGTGGCTTCTGTGAGGAACGCCGACTCAAGAGAGATGGCCTTTGCTTCCCTGAACGCCTTCTGGATGAGGAGCTCGCGATTGTCTTTTGTGACAAACGCGGTCTCGACCGAGAGGTTATTCGCCCATCTGGCCGCATTTGTGACGTCGGCGATGAGCGCGTCCTCATCGATATCAAGGACGCTCTTATTGAAGATGAAACCTTTCTCGTACAGCGCAACAAGGTCGAGCCCGATCTCCATCGGGGTGATGCCTAGACGCATGAGCATGCTCGCGAGCTTGTCACTTATGACCGCGCCTTCTTTGGCGACGACAGTGTCAGAGACGATGGCGATCTTGCCGTTGTCGACCTTGGACTTGATGCCAAGGCCGGCTAGTTCGCTGATCACTGGGCCGGGAGCGAAAGGTGTCGCTCCTGCTTTCACCATGAGGTCTTTTGGAGCCTTCTGGCCGGCTTTGGCGGCAGCAGGAGATTTGGACTTCTTGATGAGCTTGAATATAGCGAAAGGATTCTCCTTTGTGAACAGAAGACCGGGCATGCCCTTGAACTCCTGCTCGATCTTCTCAATCCCTGGCTTATCTGCCTTGACCTGCTCGATAGCGAGGTGGATGATGCGCTTCTTGGCCATGGTCATAGCGACCTGGCTCCTTAGTTTTTGGCGGATCACGTTGGCCTGAGACGCCGGAAGCCCTTCCATGTTGAGGACTCCGATGATCGGGTAAGACTTGAATAGCTGGACGAGCTGCTTGACCTGGTCCTTCTTGTACTGAGCGACGTGGGCCTTAGGGTGGCCTCCCTTGACGTCGGTCTTGACTGGAGCGGCTTTGACTTCAGCTTTCTGAGCAGTCTTTGGGGCTTGAGCGGTCTTGGGTTTAGCTTCTGCCATGATCACTCACCTGCCTCCTTCTTCGATTTCTTGGGCTTTGCCGCCTTGGTTTTCTCTTTGGCAGGCTTCTCCTCTTTAGGTGATTCCTTAGGGGATTCTGCCGGTTTTTCATCAGGCTTTGATTTTGAGTCTGTCTTTGCAGACGGCTGGGCGCCGACCCTGACGACCGGGCCCATCGCGTATTTGAGCAGGACGTGCCTGACGTTGTTCTCTTCTCCTGGAAGAGCGTGGGTGATATGGTTGTACACTGCCATGATGTTGTCCATCAATTCAGAGTCTGACATCGACTCGTTTCCTACGACAAGCTGGACGACTGGCGCGGTCTTTGCCTGGACCCTGACAGTATTCTGGAGCTTTTCGACTAGAGGAGTGAGATTGGCGTTAGGCGGGACTACACATCCAGCCTTGGGGTTTGGCATCTTGCCTTTTGGACCGAGGATGCGACCGAAGGTCTTGGCTATCGCCGGCATAAGAGCGGCCTGGCCGAGGAAGAAGTCATTGCTGTCCGCGAGGCGCTTGACGCCCTTCTTGTCAGCGTCGTACTTCTTGAACTCCTCGTCGAGGACGCATGCGTTGCAGACCTTCTTGGCCTGGTCGATTAGCTCTGCTCCGACGAACGCGGCGACGTTGACCTTCTTGCCCCTGTTATGGGGCATGGTGACGAAAGCATCTAGTTGTTCCTCTGGCTTCTTCAGATTGAGGCCTTTCAGAGTGACGATAAGCTGGATAGACTGCTTAAAATTACGCTTAGGAGAATCTGTCCTGACCCGTTTTAGAGCTTGCTCGAAATCTTCTTTCTTCATCTAAGTTTCCTCCCGCCGAAGCGGTAGTGACGGAATGATGAGTGGGAGATAGGTACTGTTTAAAAAGGTTTGTTTGTAGGTGATGTCATTTAGTAGTGGTGACAAAAGGAAAGAATTAAATAGGTAACTATAAAGTCGATCTAGCTTCTTGAATATATATTTTCTCGGACAGAAAT
>JBBSWF010000091.1:0-11326 GCA_038046365.1 Nanobdellota archaeon | reverse complement strand
TCGACAAAATAGAACGATCAGAAGAATCAGTCAGTTACTGTCGAATGTGGGGCATGAGCACCGGAGGTAGGAGGGTTTATAAATAGATTACCCAGGTCAACACACACTGACTTTGAAGAGACTCGATGGAAAAACAAGGGTTATTCGCTAAATTCTTCTGTTATCCCGACAGACTGGACTTCTGCCATAATGTTTATATAATATAGCTTCGAAGCGATATATCATGAAACATCTCGCAATAATGAACTTCGACCTCTCACCCAGCCAGCGCGACTTGCTTGCACAGGCAGAAAAAGCCTGCCTAGCGATCCGTCCAACAGAGGACCATGCTTACCTGAACCACTCATTAAATGACAAAACAGTCGGCATACTCGCCAAGTACAACCTCCTGGGCGTCCCAATAGACGAGAAATACGGAGGAATGGGAGCAGACACGCTATCCTGGACTATAGTGCTGCAGCGTCTCGGGAAAGAGAGCGCCGGCCTTCGCATGTTCCTGTCAAGCCATGTGTCACTTGGTCTTTCAACGCTAGCCCAATGGGGAAGCGAAGAGCAGAAACGCAAATACCTGGTGCCCGGAGCTCGCGGACAGAAGATATTCTGCTTCGCGCTAAACGAAGACACAGCATGCAGCGACCCTGAATCAATGACTACCATGTACGAGTCAAAGGGGAAGGGGAAGGGATTTGTGCTGACCGGAAACAAAGCCTGGATACCAAACGCCACGATCGCGGATACCATTGTAACATTCGCCAAGAACAAGAAGACCGGCCAGTACTCGGCTTTTATCGTGGACCGCAAAGCCAAGGGAGTGAGCGCGAGCGAAGAGGAAGACAAAGTCGGACTTCATAGCTCAAGCTTAGGGCATGTGCAATTCAAACAAGTGATCCTGCCTCAAGAGGCACTACTTGGAGTCGAAGGATCAGGACTGCACATCGCATACTCCGCATTACTGAATGAGAGGCTAGCCGTCGCTGCAGGATGCGTCGGCGCGATGGAAGACTGCCTGTCAGAATCAGTCGAGCACGCAAAGAAAGCACTCGCATTCGGAAAAGAGATAGGCAAACACCAGCTAGTGCAGAGGCACCTCGCAGTCATGAGCTCGAACTGCGAAGCCGCCAAGTGGCTAGTGTATCGGGCGGCTGTCGAGAAGCACCACTACGCAGAGCACCCGAACGAGAAATTCCTGCCTTATGTAGACGGCTTGGTGTGCAAGGCCAAATGGTTCGCCGCAGTAAATTCTGTTGATTGCGCTTCGCGCGCGATGCAAGTGGCCGGAGAGGCCGGCTATTCACTGAAGAACCGCGTCGGACGGCACTACTGCGACCTCAAACTCATGACAATACTTGAAGGAACGAGCGAGATAATGGAGCAGAAGATAGCGGTATCATTGCTCGGACCGGAATTCAAGGCGTTCAGATAGTCAGCGAAGCCAGTCGGACCGCTTATACGCCGAGGTCAATCATCTTCTTAAATAAATCCAGTTTCCGGAGAATATGGGGTACGGGGAGACATACGGCGATAGCAAAAGCGAGATGCCGAAGACCACAGACATCATAGAAACCAGATGCACCCCAATCACAATAACCGCGCAAGAAGCGCCCAACAGGCCTCTCCTGATCTCTGCAGAGCAATCCCTCGACGAGATGATATTCCAACAGCTGATACAGGAAAGAGGATATCACAGAGAGATCGACGGGGAAGGATATGAAGTAGAGCTCGAGACAAAACTCGACCTGTACCCAATAGGACTGCGTTCGGGGATAGAACTGTCTGTCTGCGAAGAAGTGCCCCTTCCAGAACATTATGTCAGGGGAAGGGTCCTTGAGAGATCTGAAGCAAGGGCTGACATATACGGAACCAGGCAACCTCGCGCGACGCACGCATTCACAATCGTATACTATGAAGGCAAGACGAAGATCAAAGAGAAAAGTGAATCGACATATCATGAAAGAGGGGACGTCACACTAATCGAGCGGATAGAAAGAAACATCAGGAACCTGAAAGCGGAACAAGTCACAGAGTACATAAGAAATGCCAAACAGGACGACCCATCTGTCGAGCTCATCGGGACATTCACACGCAAGAACAAAGAAGCATTTGTCTGGAACAGGCAGACAGGCAGGATCTTCGTCATCGAAGCGCACCATTGCGTGATGGGGCCTTGCGAACACCACCAGATGGAGATCGAATATTTCGGAAGGCTGAACAGGCTGCCAGAGCCGAAGCTTGACGTCTACGATGACATGGCCCGGCTGGCATACGGGATAAGGAAGAACCTATCACAGATCGACTACGAAGGCAAACAATCCCTGATGACCAAATTCGAGTGGGTGCTGGCGAATGCTAATATCGAATCCCTCAGATAGAATCATCCATCTCTCCGGGATACATGGAGGGGGCAAATCAACGCTCATCAAACGCCTAGCAGAAGACGGATTCATCTATCACAACCGCCAACATCCCGGCGAAGGACTGCAAAACCCGCTAGAGAGACATATCAGAAGGGCCCAGAGGCTCTGGGAAGACCACCAGCTCGAGATCGAGATAGCCACAAACAACCCGGACAAGATCGTCCTGGGAGACCGGTGCAGATACGACTACGACTCATATTCTGCTGGATTCCACAAGATAGGATGGCTGACACCGGAAGAGAAGGAGATCGTCAGAAAGACCATAGACTCGTACTTCAAAGACATAGACAACCCCCGCCACATCATCTTCATAGACCCTCCATTAGAATGGGTCAAAGAAAGGATACAGGAAAGATGGAAGATGACAGGCCGGGTGAAGTGGAGAGAAAACGATTTCAGATACCTAGAAGCATCATACAACTCATTTAAGGAAGTATACGCAAACGCCAGGTGCGACGTCCTCACATTGACTGAAACAAACCTGGAAAAGAGAGTGAAAATATGCGCAGACTGGATCGATACAATAAGAATCAGACTCGAGAATCGCGGGGAAACCCCTCTTTACCAACCTGATCTAGCAATCTGCCGCGATTAATCGATTCAACGCCGTTGCGGTGGAAGCGCCTTATAGACCTGACAGCCGTTTGTCTCGGCAATCGTCTTGATTAAAAGCTCCCTTAATTCAAGCGACTTGCCCAACCTGTCCATCTCAGAGACGATTACCCCCGAGCGCTTGACTGCAGCATCGTTGAGATTAAGTATTAGAAGGGACTCACGCAGCGCTTCGATGTCACGCCAGGCAGATAGACGATCGTTAGATCGGTAAGCCCAGCCATAGAGCTCCACTATGTTGATCGAGGTAGTCGAGAACGTCTTGCCCTCGTGGCGCTTGAGGAACTCGGTCTCTTCCTTGCGACCCTGGAGCAGGTTGATCAGGAAATCAGTGTCAAGGACTACGTGGTGGTCTACTTTGCGGATCATGCAAACCGCGGGACAAGCCAAAGATAAAAACGTTTCCAAGAAACATTTAAATACTGAATAGACGGGTAACCGAGAATACCCAAAGAGGTGGTAGAATGGCAAAGAACGCAGCGAAATTGATACAACCAAAAGAAGACGGCTTCGCACACCACTATGGAATGGTCCTAGGGGCGCTAGTCGCGGTCGTAGCTACAGTCGGACTCGTGATACTATTATCCGGTGCAATGACTGGCGATGCAGTGAACGTCGGATACGACCGGAACACCGACAGCGTCTGCGCAAGGGAATGCTACCCATACACAGGAGTAGTCCACGGACACCACGGATTATCCGGCATAAACTACTGCACCTGCTACGGACCCAAATGAAGGCAGACTAAAATGGCATTAGTTGAACATCCATTGAGGCCGGTAGCCATGATGGCCCTTTTCTCAATTCTGGCAGTCGTGATGCTAGTGAGCGTAGCCAGCAATCAAGGCAACACCGGTGCGGCATCAGGCTACAATGTCCCAAAGAACGAATGCAACACACTATGCCAACAGACCCACGGGCCTGGATGGATAGGCATACCCCAAGGCAAATACGGCACCTTCTTCAACAACTGCATATGCAAGGACGCATCGTACCTGTACAGACAGGATGATTTTTACAGGTGATCCTGCAAAAAGCAGGATCCGCCAGCTATGAGTCAGATGTGTTTTAGGAATTCTTCCCGTTCCAGATTCAGGTCCTGCTTGACGATCTTGTTCAGCAAGCCACGATCAATATCCTCACCACCATGGTTCGGAATGACCGTAGTCCGACCATCCGGATGCTCAAAGAACATATGACTGCCTTCCTGACGCTTGAGCTCGAACCCTAACTTGATAAGTATGCGAGAGACTTCACGAGCATTAAGAAGAGGGAGCTTGGACATCAGGCCTCAATCTCGACTTGCTGGAGGCCCAAGAATCTTGGGACCGGCTCTTCGAGCTTCCCTGCCTTAAGGTAGAGACGGATAGCCTCTCTTGTCCGCTCCATCAATTGATCTAGAGTCTTGGCCTGGGTATGGCATCCCGGCAAGCCCACCACTTCCGATATAAGGTATCCATCCTCTCCCTGCTCCACAATGATGTTGAAAGTCTTAGTCATAACCGGATACATCCGCCAAACGTATAAATAACTTGCTAGGCAGAGTCAATCAACGGTAAGCTTTTTACTCGACCCCATAATCCCGATAGAATGGTGAAATTGATCGGTCTAATATCTGACAGAGATGAAGTACAAAGGATATACAACTTCATCAAGGCACACCCATTAGATTACCCAAATTATGCAGATTGGACCGAGAAATGCCGCCGGCAGCTGGAACTTGAAGAGAAGGGTGCTATATATGAAACATACGACACCAAGGTCATCGGCTGCATAGTGTACCAACAGCACCGAGAAGACCGCCATTGCATTGAAATCAAAAACTTCAGGGTAGACCCCAATTATCGGAAAAAGGGGGTGGGAACTAGATTAGAATTTAGGATATGTTCAATCGCAAGAGCCAGCCATCTCCATAAAGTCTATGTTGACGTCAGCCCAATCAATCATGATATGGTGACATTCCTACTCAAGAAAGGATATATACTTGAAGCCAAGGAACCTCTCTATATTTGCAACCGGATTGAACTCATGTTTTCAAAATACCTCTAGAAAATGGACCACGTCGCGATATTATCAAAAAAACGAGACTTGCTCAGGAGGATAATCTCTGGAGAGAAGACGATCGAGTCAAGATGGTATAAATCCCGGAAGACACCGTATCATAGCATCTCGGAAGGAGATACAATCTATTTCAAGGATTCGGGAGATCCTGTGACTGTGAAGGCGCGCATCTCCCAGGCGATGTTCTTCGAAGGATTGGATGATGATCGAATTGTCAAGATATTGGAAAAATATGGGGAGAAGATATGCATACCGGTTTCATATGCGCCACAGCTCTCGGGGAAGAAGTATTGCACGCTTGTTTTCCTGACTGGCGTAACGATGATCAAGCCGTTCGAGATAGACAAGACCGGATTCGGGATGATGGCCGCCTGGATAACAGTGCATAATATCGACAAGATAAAAAAATGACTGAATTAGTGCGACTAAAAACGATCCGAAGATGATTGACAAGATCAACCTTTCACGTTGCCTATCGGCTTGAGCTGAACTACCTTCTTCGAGACGCCAGCGACTTCCATGCAGTCGACGACGTCAGTTATGTCCTTGTAAGCCTTGCCTGCCTCTTCAGCCAAGCCCGGCATCGACACTGCCTTGACATAGATACCATGAGAAGCCATGTCCTTTTGAAGCTCTTCGCCACGGAAGAGGTACTTAGCCTGAGTGCGGGACATAGTACGGCCTGAACCGTGCATAGTAGAACAGAAAGTCACGTCAGAACCGTCCTGACCTACGCAGAGATAAGAGCCGGTCTCCATCGACCCGCCGACGATGACCGGCTGGCCGGTCTTCTTGTGGAGGCCGGTGAGCTCTGAGCGGGATGGGCCGAAGCATCTTGTCGAGCCTTTACGATGGACGACGAGAGATCTTGTCTTGCCATCGATCTTGTGATCCTCGATCTTAGCAATGTTGTGAGCTACGTCGTAGATGAGGTCCATGCCCATGTCATGAGGGTCTTTTTGGAAGACCTTGCTGAAGGCCTCCCTGATGCGATGCATGATGACCTGGCGGTTCGCGAACGCCAGATTGGCAGCGCAGATATGTGCCTTGAAATAATCCTGGCCCTCCTGCGACTCGAAAGGAGCGCAAGCGAGCTCGCGGTCGAGGATCTTAATGTTGTATCTTGGCATGACATCTAGGAAAGTCTTGAGATAATCAGTGCCTATCTGGTGGCCGAAGCCCCTGGAACCGCAATGGACCATCACGACGATCTGGCCATCTTTCCCGACGCCGAACTGGTCAGCGAGCTTCTGGTCATTTATGTTCTCCTTCTTGACCACCTGGACCTCAAGATAGTGATTACCTGAGCCTAGAGTGCCTAGCTGGTCTATACCCCTCTGGAAAGCGCGGTCCGAGACCTTGTCAGCGTCTCCGCCCTTGATCCAGCCAGACTCCTCAATATGATCCATGTCCTCTTTCCAGCCGTAGCCGTTGTCGACGCACCACTTGACGCCTTTGGTCATGACCTCTCTGAGGTCATCCTTTGTGAGCTTGACAAAACCCTTGCAACCGACACCCGCAGGAACTGTGCGGAAAAGCTGGTCGACAAGCTCCTTGAGCTTAGGCTCGACTTCCCGGATCGTGAGATCTGTCTTGACAAGGCGCATCCCGCAGTTGATATCAAAACCTATGCCGCCAGGGCTTATGACCCCTCCTTCTTTAGGGTCGAACGCTGCGACACCGCCGATTGGAAAACCGTAACCCATATGACCATCAGGCATGCACAAAGCAGCCTTCTTGATGCCTGGCAGAGTAGCGACATTAGTGAGCTGCTCGATGACTTTCTCGTCCATACTGTCGAGCAAGGCATCTGAGGCGTAGAAGACTGCAGGAACACGCATGCCTTCTTTGAATGAAGTTGGGATCTCCCAGGTAACAGGACCTATCTTCTTAGCTCCTTGAGGTATCATATATAGACGGCAAGATGGAGCGGTTAAAAAGGTTTCTGAGGAGATCTCCTAGACAGAAAGATCTGAAATCCACAAGACGATTAAATGATAAGCTGATGGACACATCTATGAACGAGGTGAGATCATGTACTACAATGAAAAAATCTCAAAATTAAGCTTCGACAAAGCCATCGCGGCCACAATAAAATCACT
Organism: Nanobdellota archaeon; assembly: GCA_038046365.1. Classification (GTDB taxonomy): domain Archaea; phylum Nanobdellota; class Nanobdellia; order Woesearchaeales; family JAGWAF01; genus JBBSWF01. The sequence continues at coordinate 4,137 of JBBSWF010000091.1, read as the reverse complement.
ACAAGACGCAGGGTTCGGCGTCCTGACCGAGATAGACCTGGCCGGAAAACTAAAAGAGAAGACAGGGCAGACTATCGAGCCCTACAAGATCATCGGAGCATGCCATCCCCCATCAGCATTGAAAGCTGTCAAGGCCGAAGAACACATAGGGCTGATGCTACCATGCAACGTCATCGTCTACCGATCGAGAGGCAAGACGCACATAGCGAGCATCAAGCCCTCGGCCATGATGGGCCAGATAAAGAATACCGCCCTAGACGCTGTAGCTTGCGAGGTGGAATCCAAACTCAAAGCGGCGATAGAGAAAGTCAGCTAAACATCCAGCAAGACCTTGGCCGAGTAACCGGCATTTGTCTTCTTGAGCTCGAAGAGATGATAGGTGACCGCCTTGACGTCGTTTCTTAGGGCCATGGTCTTCTGATCGATCTTCTGGCCTTGGGCAGTCACTTTTGCTTTGTTAGGACTGCCTTCATTGACATCAATTTTGAACTGGCAGAAGATCGTGTTGTCGGTGTCCTTGAGAAAGACCAGCTCGTCGAGGACGTCGTAGAGAAGGGCATCGAGCTTCTCGTTATCTTTGGTGAAAGTCTGGGTGATATCTGGATTGACTGTCTTGAGGTCAGCCATGACATCGCTTGTGGCGAGGCACGCGGACTCGAAGAGCTCATTTAGAGTCTTACCTTTGGCTTCGAAAGCGACGTCCGCGGTCGCGGTGTCTGGAAGGAGATTGTAGGGCATAGTCCATAACAATAACCGAGATTAATAAACATTGCTTGTGAAGCGACAAACAGAATCGTCACTTATCAGGTGAGCCGATCTTCACGTAATCAGCTTTGCATGAAGGACATCCAAGGAGATACGCCTGCTTCCTAACACCCTCCACTTCGATCAAGACAGATCGAGTCTGAGTTATCTCTGTGCCGCACTCACAGCAATAGGTCTCTCTGATGAAAGGCTGCCAGGTGCTCTTGCGCACATAGTCCTTGATATCCACCTTCCCGGTCCTGAGCTCATCATCGAGGCGTTTCTGCATATTGGTAAATGAACCACGAGTGAAATTGACCCAGATGGCGTGAGCGATATACCTAGCATAAGACAACTCGGTGAACCATTCAGCGGCTTCGTTCACGAACTTGTCTGGACGATACACAGTCCCCACACCCACCACTTTGATTCCTCTCTCAAAAAGGAATTGGGTAGTCGGGATATTCCTCTTTGGAGAGTCGCTCAAGAGGCAATGGGGCGCGCCAGCGTATATCGGAGGGATCGCCCCGCACAGAAGAAGAGACGCAGCCCCCTCATCGATAGTACCCCCCGTATCGATCTTGTCGTCCACGATGATGGCGACCCTGCCTTTCACACGATCCTGCCCTACCACATCGCCAGCCTTCGCCAGCCCACCCTTCTTGCGCTCTTTGTCGATTATCGCCAGAGGAATCTCTTTATCGAGGATATATCCAAGAGTGCGGGCGAATACCTTCGCACGGCCGGTACCTCCAACATCAGGAGACACCGCGACTATCTCCTTTCCAAAAAGATCAGGCAAACGGGCGAAATATCCAGCCAACAGACCCATCGAACTCATTATATCCACTGGCCGACCCGCGGCCAGCTGTATCTGCTTGGAATGAGGGTCCACAGTGATATATCGCTTCAGATTAGAACCTCCTGACTCATTTAAGGTGTCGAAGAACCACTTGATGGATATCGGCTCGCGGACCTCAGCCTTGTCCTGACGATCATAGATCAACTCAGGCAGGACGGAAATTACGGCATTGACACCGATACCGCTGAGCATCTTTAGCAGGATGTTATACTCAGCGAAATCATCATGGATGCTCCTTGCCTTCGGCCTCTTATCATGAGCCCATTGGCCGATGGCATATACACTGCGGTGACGTATGCTATCGTCGGACAGCATGTTGAGCTCAGAGTTAGGAAAATTGTTGATCGAGATGTTGGCAAGAGAGATCGTCTGGCCTGTGGATTTGACCTCAGGAATCTTATTGAGCTCTTCAACAACTTGAGATGCAAAAGGAATCGCCGTGCGATTCGCCACGATCATCAATTCCTTTAGTGATTTCTTAAGGAGGTAACGCTCGATAAAACCCTCCATAGCAGCCGGGTTCTTATTAGTATAATCCTCAACGACGCGCCCAAGCACGTTTGGGTGCTCACGAAAATACGAAAACAGCTTCTCCTCGAGTTCAGAATAGTTTCCAGGCATGAACCTGGGTGCGACTGGTCAGATAAAAGATTTATGTCGTCTCAATTAGGTGATAATAAAATATAATCATATCAACCGCTCACCGGTCTTTATATCTTCGATGTGGATGCACTGCACAGGGCATGACTCGGCGGCTTCACGGTTCTCCTTGAGCTCGGACTCGGCGATCTCTTTCTTGGACTGCTTGGCCTTGCCTTCATCATCCATAGACCACATCTTGCTGTTGACTGCTGTGCAAGCCCCGCAGCCGATGCACGCCTCGCGATCCTGAATGACCTTGTACTTCATCGCTTCTGCCATATTCCCACCTCCGGATGGGCCAGATGATATCTAGGGCGTGAGAACATTCGGACTCACGCCGATAGAATCTGGGATGAAAAACAATATGAGCCAACGATATTTAAAGATTATCCATCAAAGATTCATAGGATATGCCCTGCAAAAAAGGAGATAGGACCGATATAGACAACTGCGCGGGTTATAGCCGCTTAGGCGCAGTTATCGATATCGTGTCAATTGTACTTCTTCGCGAGGCGCACATACCTCTGAGCGGTCTTTCGGATGCGGTCCTGAGCGTGCGAATCGATTGAACCATGGACCTTGGCAGGATGGCCGAAGACCAGCGAGCCTGGAGGGATGAGAGAATACCTAGTGACTAGAGCCCCATCGCCGATGACAGAATTGTCGCCGATTACGGCATCTTCCAAGATGACTGCGCCGTCACCAATGATGCAATGGTCGCCTATGTGACAACTATCAAGGATAGCACCCTTGCCGATGCTGGTGTACCTCCCAACTATCGTCTCTGATTCCTCGTTAGGAGAATGCATAAGGACACGATCCTGAATGTTAGACCCTTCGCCTACGCGAATCACACCCTTGCCAGCGCGCAACACCGCGCCAGGCCAGACACTAGAATATTCGGACAACTGGACCCTGCCTATCAACACAGCGTCCTTGTGCACGAACGTCGTGTCGCGCACGACAGGCTTGCTGCCACTTTGAGCAACCTGCAAATCCATCACCTCTGGCGCGCCTCATGGGCGAAACCAAGTATGCGGAAGCGAATACTACAGATATAAATGTTTGCCATTTGCCGTCTTTTAATTACCATATCAGAACAGAATGATGGCAAAAGACCGATTATTTGTCCCCGGACATCATACGGATGTCTTTCATGATCTCTCTCATGAACGACTCATGCAGCTTGGAGGAATGAGGACCCAGATACGAAGAAACATCACACGGCTTTCCGAAACAAACTTCCACAATCGAATGATAGAACCAACCCATTCCATACCTGAGGCCAACAGGGATCACCGGAACTACTTCCCCGTGGAACAATGCAAGATCATGAAGAATGTTATAGAGACCATGCTTGACCGATTCCACATCCACCGGTTTTCGTGTGCCTTGCGGAAAGATCAGGAGATTACGGCGCTGCAAAAGGACGTACTGAGCAAGCACTACGGTATCGATATCTTCCAACCCCCTAATCATCCTTTGAGCTCCGGTCTTTGGATCATCAACCCTGACGACTACACGTGCGATGTCTTGAACGATCTCCTGTGAGCGATCAGCAGGGAGGTACCGATCAAAACGGAATCTGCCTTGCGCAGTGATATAATTATCATAAGTATCAAAGACTGTCCCCTTGCCATATCTCTTGCGCAACACATCAAGACGCTCCCTGCGGACAGCAGGGATGCCTCCCAGATCAGGGACAAAATACCGAAACAGAGGATTGAGCCAACATTCCTCCTTGGCAAGTGCGAAATCCAACTCAGGCAAAAGCGAGGCGATAATAAAACCATCGAAGAAGCCGTCGTGCGCAGGGGCCACTATAAACGGCTTGCGGGAAGACCGGACAGACTCGACGTTCTCAAAACCCGAGCATCGGATATCGTATG
>JBBSWF010000090.1:0-10530 GCA_038046365.1 Nanobdellota archaeon | reverse complement strand
ATCGGATATCGTATGCCGCTGCCACAAATGCACGGATCTTCGGCTCCCAGAAGCCGCGCTTCCTTCGATCTCGCAGCAGTTCCTCTAAACCGGATAGGTGGAAAGAATCGACAAACATGATGGCCGGGATTTAATATCGTGTTAAAAAGGTTGGTAAACAATAACCGGAGAATTAGTCAGCGAGTTGGCATCGCCTTTGCAGAGCGATCTGATATTTTTAAGAATCAACTGAGTTTTCTACTGAGATGTGCTGCTCACTTGTGGATGGCGGCGAGCGCATTCTTGACAAACTCGATCACTGCAGGAGTCGCGTCAGACGGGCACTTGATAGTCCCAGCGACGTCATGGCCCCCACCAGAGACATGGACATTCGGATTGGCTTTTTGGAAGTCATCGATGATCTTCTTCACAGGAAGAAGCGGCGATGTCTCACGGATGATGATCAAGCCTGGAAGAATGCCAAGTGTCAGCACTACACCGGGATTTCCAGCTTTGATCCTGTCATGTACCTGCCCAGTGAGCTTGCCAGCCGGAGGGAAACCGAAACGGTCACCGGATTTCGCCAGATCGATGACTGCGAGAGTCGCTGAATCGAACTTGTGCAACTCGGCATGAGGAAGCACTGTCTCGATCTGTCTCTCAACATGCATCTTGACCTCCTCAACTATAGCCGCGACAAGATCTTGGTTCGACAATATTTCGTCGAAGAGCACTGTTGCTGAATCATTTCTCAAGTGATAAGAGAGGAAATCGAAACAGATCGCGAGGTTGCGCAACTCCTCATGAGACGCCCCGGAGAGCACCATATACTTCTTGCCTTCATCAGATTCGCTGCGATCAGACACGGCAGAAATGGCAGGCAAAAGCTTGAGATCTATCTTCGGATTGATAAAGTGAGCGATCTCATAACAGAGCATCGCTGAAGTGGACCAGTAAGTGCCTCCCAAAAGGATAGGATTGACATGGACATCAAGAAACTGGTCGACATCAGACACACCATCCTTGACAATGCCGGGATTGTGATGATCTATGACGACAAGAGGGAATCCGATCGCGTGCATCAGCTTGAGGGCGAAGAGATCTTCCTCAGTCGAACCATTGTCGATGTTGACTATGAGAGGCTGTGGAAGGCCACGCTGCTCAATGACCCGCCTAGTGAAAGATACATCCCAGATAGCGTCAGCCACATCATAGAACGGAACCTTGGACGGCATACGATACACATACTGCTCAGGCTTCATACCCCTAGATCGGCATAAGTCCTGGAGAGCCTTCTCGACAAGTATCGCGCCAGAGACACCATCAGCATCAGCGTGATGCCTCAATATTACCGGCTGGTCAGCCATGATCGCCCCCCTGATGCGTAGAGCAGCTTCAATAAATTTCGGCCTCAGCTTCTCGTTGAGAGGCGTCGAGACGACTAGCTTAGTGTCCAGGTCTTTGGCGACATCTTGAAGAGGAAGAGGATTAGAGGACTTCTGGATCGTCTTGATCTCGATCTGAACCTTCCCTAGGCGCCGCAAGGCAGGACCAGTGAGCTCCACTATATCCCCGATATCGAAATCCTGGGCTTTTCCAACGGCCTCGAGCGTGAACGAACCGTCAGTGACGCGAATCACTGTCGGACCAGGAACCCTCTTGCCAACTATCTTGACAATTCCCTGGTATACCTGCCCTGGCTTGAGATCGATGAGATTCATAGGATAGAGTAGCCGAGGCGGGCTTTTAAAACCATCTGAACTCAATGGCGAGGCCAATGGAAACATCAATACCGTGAGGAGAGGTACTCGAATTTCTTCTTGAAGCCGTTCTTTCTCATTATGCGCTCGATGGCCTTGTCTATGTATGAGCCGTATTGAGCAGCTTGCTTTGGGCGGAAGGCGAACTCTCTAGGAAGACCGAGACGGACAGCGGCCTCTCTTAGGCAGTATTTCTTCATATCGCCAACTATCTTCTTCTCTCCAGGGATGGCCATGGCGACCCTTATTAGATCAGGATCGAGGAACGGAGTCGAGAGACGGATGTTGAATCTGGATGCAAGGATGGAATCACGGACGAGGTCCCTGCCCCACATTGACTCAAGGCCTGACCAACACTCCGCGTTGATGTCCTTGGCAAGCCCGTGGCGGCTGTAGCCAGCGAAGATCTCCTCAGAACCAAGGCCGCCCATCACAGTCTTGAAGCCCGCCCTGCTGATGGCGTCAAGGCCTGCCCATTCTACGGCAGAGACACCGAACAAGACAGACAGGTTCTGGCCAGGATAGACACAATCCTTTAACAAAGGGCGCAAGGAGTCAATGATTCCCTCAACTTCATCGGATCGGATGATGACACGTTCTAGAGGGATATCCAGATGAGCGGCAAGACGGGCAGACCAATCCATGTCCGGGCTGTCAGGCAGGCCGACGCAGAAGGACCGAAAATTCGCGCCTAGCTTTTTTAGGAGGACCGCCAATAATGATGAATCCACACCTCCTGAAAGAAGAAGTGCGATCTTGCCATCCGACCTTCTCCTGACCGACTCGACCAAAGCCAGATCCAGAGCCGAATCACTTAAAGCGACAAGATCAGACCGGAGGATACTGACGCCATCACGCCACCCCGTATCCGACACGAGAGCGCCATCATCATCTTCGAACAATTCCTTGAACATGACCATAAGCTATCAACGACCATATAAAAAGATGGGGAGATATCTGGTCAGCCCCTACGGTCAGAAGGACGAGATACCTTGGGCTGAGATCTCGGCGGCTGAGGAAACTTCGACTTGACATAGAGCAACCAAGTCCGAGATCCATAGAACAGGCAAGCCGCGAAAAGCACAGAAAAGACCACCAACTGGTGCACCATTCTGTCGATCAAAACAAAGAGATCCAGGTCATACGAGAGGAAGAATAAAACCACTGCGGCAGCAAAGATGAGATCGGCCATAATCCTCTTGCTTGAATTCACCACATCCTCAAAGATCCACAGCGCGAATAGGAAGACAAACAGCGCGAAGAGCCATTCGACCCATGTGGATGGCTGCCAGCCAACTGGATGCTCTGTGTGCAGCACAGAAGAGGGATAAGCAGATTGCGGGATCGCGAGAACCGACTCAATACCTGCGGAATGGACAGTGTACAAGACCTGCAATTCCTCGTCGCGGCCAAGCGACCCGATAAAGAACTTTACCACTACAGGACCTGACCCAACGACCTCGTGAGTGACAAATGAAGACACATCGAGCGGTGAATCGGTAAGTGAATCTGGCAACACTTCGTACACTACAATGCCGTCCATCGGCTCTTTAGCAGAGATTACTGTAGAGAACACAAGGCCATCGCTGTCAAGACGGACCGCCTTGCGGACATCCAACGACTTGATGACCTGCAAGTGAAGCTCAGAGTCGAGATTGAGATAAGACATCATGCCTTCAGTGACACGGTTATCGAATACGACCACTTCAGGGGACGCTGGGAACGACACCGCCTCAGACATGATCGAAGACGGCAGAGCCTCTTCGACAAAAGACACTGCCACAGCCGTCGGCTGCTCAGGGGAAGGAGGATTCTTGAGTGGATCGACAGCCTGGATGTCCTTGCCATTGCCAGCGAAGAAGTTCTGCAATGAAGTCAGGTATGAGCCCTTTGAATAGATTCCTGCCCTCGAGTTCTGGACGAAATCTACAGATGAGACCCGGGCATCCCGGACCCGCTCGATTATGAGTCCTACTTCGTTGTCCTTTACGCGTGAATCCTGCAGGGTAGCCCTTGATAGGCCCTTCATAACAACACCTGCCTTGAATCCAGATATCTCACAATTCTTGACTACTGCGCGATCAGCAGAGACTGTGACTCCCACATCAGAGCCAGGGCCTACTATCGAGTGATGATCACAATCCAGGACGATGTCAACGGTATCCAATGACGGGCCGCCAAGAGGGCAAGTCCAGTCATTGGCCATCTTAAACGATTTGGTGAGGGATTTCTGGCATGGCAGGACAGGGCTTGCGGCGAGCGCTGACACTGAGAGGAACAGCAAGAACAATACGACTGCCAGCGCAAGAAATGCTCGACGAGACATAAGGCGATACCCGCTATGATGGTATATAAACCTTCAGAAAACCGAACTCACATCGCCCTGACCTGGTACCTCTCCATGAAGTAGTGCTTCTTGATCTTGGAGTTGATGGACTTGGACGCGGTAGAGTTCCAGTATCCGCTTTTTATATGGTCGAGGGCAGTTGTCATAGTAGGTTCCTCCGTGATACAGACTGAATTGGTTTACATATTAATAATCACTTTGTTTACAAAATCATAAAAGATTTATATTGGGAGACACACGCCCATGTATATGAAGACCGCATACGTCCAGTGCCTTCCGATATCCACTTCTTACGCCAATATAATACACATGACCGAGGCGGCAAGGCTGACGCGTGCGGACAGGTTCTTCCTGTGCGTCTGGGACGCGGTGGCTTTTGAGGATCCCGCGTTCTACGCACGATCAGACGGAAGGAGGTCAAGGACTGAGCAGGTCCAGGAGACCGTCGCTATACACCAGAGATTGCTCGAAGCGACAGGAGCTGAAGTCCATACAGTGTACCTCTCTGAAGCATGGGGAAGACTCTTCTCAAAGCCACAACTAGCTAGGCTGTTCAACTCAATACTTGCAAAGACCAAGATATCAGAACTAGCTGAGAAAACCGGCCTGCCCGGAGAGGACCTATCTCTCTCGAGAATAAATTACACCATCGCCGACACACTCGTGGCGGCGTCCTTCCATAAGATCTTCCCTGAGATAAGCCCAACAGCGCCAATGAAGTACGTGACATCAAGGCGGCTGGCGCCATTTATGCCAGCGATAAAAGAAGTCATTCGTGAATCCGGTTCGCGAGATGGAATGCCTGAAATCGTGTGGGTCGCGCCATTCTATTTCATAATCGACACCAAGGGGATAGTCCCATCTATCGAGATGAATGACCGGAGAATCTATGGGGTCATGAAAGACGCGTTCCTAGCAAGACCTCCAAAAAATATCGACATATCCCGATTATATTCACTTATGGGAATAGACCCCAAGAGACGGAAGATGCAGACTACAGTGCCAGGTAATAGCGTGGAAGAGAACGAAGCGGACTCAATCGCGTCGAGCCTAGCACACGATATGCACAGATGGTTCTTGAAAGTCAAGTCCTCTATCGAACGGCCTCTGCCAAAGAACGAAGCACGATCGGTGAAGGTGACAAATCCGGACCAGTTCCATCGATCTGTCCGGCCGCTGTCTGCCGTGAAACTTCGGATACTCTCTCTTTGCGACGGAACTCGGACAAGCTACCACATCGCCCGGGCGCTTGGGCTCAAACAAGTCACAGTGTCTGTATATCTTGGAAGATTGAGAGCGATTGGAATCGTATCAGAAGGACGAAGGCCGATCAGGACAGTATCCTCATTGATAGTTGACCTTGACGCTATGGCCAATCCGGGCAAGACTAAAGTGAAAGAGACCGAGCGGGCTGTTAAGGATCCCAGACCGCAGAACGCACCTGAGCGATGGGTATAAGGCGCTTGATGAAGACCTGGAGTTCATCAGCGCTGTCGACGAAGAAAGTCGGCTTGCCATCTGTCAACTTTTCAATAGTTGAATAACCACCCGAGATGACCGCAGAGCGCATACCTGCAGCGCGAGGAGCGAGGATATCCCCAGGCGTGTCGCCGACATAAAGGCAGGCCCAAGGATGGACATTAAGCTGAGAAGCGCATTCGATTAAAGCATCTGGAAACGGCTTCATTCGAATGTTTGGGCCATAGCCGACGACCGATCTGATGAGACCTGCCGGGCCGCGAGAGACCTCAAGCGCGTCGAGACGATGATTGATGACCTCTTCAAGATTAGAGCTCGCAATGCCGGTCTTGAGGCCCAAAGAAGCACAGTAATCCCAGGTCTGTCTGACACCAGGCCGTAGGCGGACATCAGACGCATCCATGTACTCTTTGAAGGCCGGCTTGATCCAATGGTCATTCTTCTCGAAATCGATGCCAAGCACCTCTGTATAGAAAAGCGAGAATGGATCTCGCATCTCGCGGCGCACATGGTCATAATCCTTGAGAGGGAAAGGCTTGCCCATCTTGCCACAGATATTCTTCCAGAAAAGGAATGCGTGAGGCAGAGTGTCAGCTGAAGTGCCATCCCAATCCCAGATAACCGCCTCGAGGTCCAAAGGCCAGGATTCGTAATAGTCCATGCATATCAAGCTCTCCGCCAATTTGACTGGAGGATTAGCAAGGGGTTATTATAGACGATGGATGGCAAGAGGAGACAATATCGGAACTGATTTAAGCAAAGCTGGAAACCCACCAGTCATGTGCAGCGTGATAGGAGTCGTGGGCGATGACTGCCTTGATGACCTTGTTCTTGCAAGTGAAGACCTGCAGCATAGAGGGTCTGACTCAGCAGGACTCATAATATTTGACACAGGAGAGGACGAAGTGAGAACCATCGTCAGGGAGCTAGGATCAAGCGACACGGTATTTGGAAAGCTTGACCGATCACATTACCAGGGAGACATGGGAATCGCACATGGAAGATATGTGACAAAGGGTCGGCTTGAGAAACGCGATGTTCAACCAAATTACACGCAGTGGCCCGGCCTTGTAATAGGATTTAATGGCCAGATCAACAACTACGAAGAATCCAAAGCCTGGCTCAAGCAAGAGGGACTGACTTTCTTCACAGGTAATGATCTTGAGCCTCTTCTGTTCACAATTGCCCATAACTTGCGCAAGATCAACGGGTGGGACGCTAAAGACCACGAGACATTCTTCCATGATAAATTATGCAAGGCGATCGGCGAGATGATGAAACTAACTGGAAATCCACGATCATTGAGCGGAGCATACGCTGCAGTTGGACTCATGCCTGGACGAGGCGTCTTTGCATTTCGGGATCCATTCGGAATAAGACCTTTAGAATTCGGGTATAAAACTGAACCCAAACAAAGATGGAAGATGAGATACATGATCGCATCAGAAACACACCCCATGGACCGGATGGGATACCTCCATGACTCTGAGATAAAACCCGGAGAGGTACTCTTTATCGACACAGAAAGAAAAGTGCATCGAAAGATAGTGCACGCTGCAGATACTGCGACGCCATGCATATTCGAGGTGGTCTATTTCTCAAAGGGGATCTCAGAGAACCGCGGAAAGCCGATTCGGGACTGGCGCGAGCAAATCGGAAGACACTTCGCAAAGAACAACCCCTCCTTAAAGGATCGATGTGACATAGTGACTGCCATACCCAAGACCCCTATCCCCTGCGGAGAGGCGATCGCGAAAGAGTTTGGACTCCCATACAGCGCCATGGAGGCCCATGAAGGCACTGGAAGGACATTCTTAGCAAACACGCAAGCCAAAAGAGAGGATATGGCTAGGCACAAGTTCGGATATGTGCGCAAGCATTTCAATGGCAGACGGGTTCTTGTAGTCGACGACAGCCTTGTCAGGGGCACGGTGTCTAGAGTGGTAATAGAACAGCTATTCGACCGAGGGGCTAAGGAGGTACACCTAGCTATCATGCACGGTCAGTATCAGCATCCGTGCCCGTATGGAATAGACACCCCGCACGGACTGATGTCAGCAATATGCGATGGAGACCCGATCAAGATAGCAGAAGCGATCAAGCCGGAAAAATACTCAGACAGAAAAGTGACTGTCACGTTCAACACAAGGGACGCGCTCCTTGCATCACTAGAGATCAAGCCAGGAAACGCGTGCGCCGCATGCATCGACGGAAGATACCCAACCGGGGAGAAGTATATACAGGATCACCTCAAATCAAGGACTTATGAGACAATGAATCCTGAGAAATCGAAAAAGCAGTGAGAATCACCTAAAAGATCACTGACTTGCCGCCTGTTGCTGGATGAGTTCTGCCTTTAGCTTCTTGTCTGCGCTGACCGTGTCCAGAGCAAAGTCCCTGACCTGCTCAGACGTGAGCGCGAAACCCAGACCCTCAAATCCAGTGAGCTTGAGAGTGTTGATGCCAATCATCTCGCCGCGGGGGTTTATCAGCGGACCGCCTGAATTGCCAGGATTCATCGAAAGGTCGGTCTGGATGTAATCAAAGTCACCGATCTTGCGCTTGGCGCTAACTATTCCTTCACTCACCGTGAATTCAAGCCCCGCAGGCGAACCCATCGCGACGACACGCGAGCCCACAGCGACGGAATCGGAATTGCCAAAGATAAGAGAGGTATATTCGCCCTGTATCTGCAAGACCGCAAGGTCAACTGTATCTGATTTGGCAACGATTCGCATCTGATGGAACTGTCCGTCCGCTGTCTTGATCGCGCCTTTTGTAGCACCGTCGATGACATGGCGACTGGTGATTATGTACCCTTCAGAATCTACGATCGCGCCAGATCCTACTCCAACATCGGTGTTGATCGCGACCACAGACTTGATCGACTTGTCCACTATGCCTGCGAACGATTCTGACTTGACGTTTACATTGAGGAGCTGCTTCTCAATGTCACCTAGCTTCTTCTGCGACTCTTGAGTGACTGACTCAAGCTGGCCGGAGAGAATAGAGACCTGATGTTTAGACTCATTCTTGACAGACTCGACAGAGCCGCCGAGTTCGTTGACTGAAGCGGAAAGGTCTTTCCTTGCCTGGTCTATGGAGGCCGCGAGAGACTTGGATTCTGAGGCGATCCGATCGCTGAATCTCTGGTCAGACGCTTCCTGCGCAGCCTTTAGATCATCGATGCGCTGGGCGAGAACCTTGGCATTATCCTCCTGAGCCTTCGCGAGGACCTGAGCCTGGGAATGGGTGTAGACCATGGATATTGAAAACATAACGACTGTAAAGACTAACATGACTATTGTGCTTAACTGCCAGGATTCCATACTCCCCCGGCTACCAAGGAGATATAAAAAGCTAATGAAATGGACAAACTCAAAGACTGATTTTCCTGCCTTTAGACCACAACTGGAAGAAATTCTTGCGCAGCATATCAGCGAACTGTTCGCTCTCGACCCACAATGAGACAATCTTCTTCTCGGTGACCCTCAGTTGGACCTTACGCCCGTCGAAGATGCTATACCCCGCCCCATGCACAGGGTAATGCCTGACTTCTACGCCGAGCTTCGCGTACTCACGCGCGATCGGACGCGACTTCTTGTCTATCGTGCCAAGAAAATAGAACTTAACCCCTCGGGAGATAGCATCACGCACAGCGCGGAGATTGGCCGGGCGAATAGCCCAGACGTCGATCAGACCGATAGACTCATTGTGGACATCGGCCAATGTCTCGATGATCTTGTTTATCATCGCAGACTCGCCTTCCATCACCCAGAAGGTCTCGTCGTAAGAAGCGGATTTCTGAGGGACCCCGATAGCTGAATCGAGCTGACCCTCAAGCGCCTGGATGTCAGATGATCTCTTCGCCAAACGCTCCTGGAGAACGCCTTTGAGATTTATGACGCAATACCGTTTCGGCTGGGCCGGGAGAATGCGCACGATCTGACCTCTGATTAAGCCCTCGAGGACTTCGTAGACCTTGTTCTTGGGAACCTCCGAATCCTGACAGACCTCCTTAGCGGTCGGGTCTTTTAACTTATGCAATGAAAGCAAGACCTTGGATTCGTAGAGATTGAACCCACAACCCATCAAGACTTCGATATTTTTCATATTTAGGACTGATAACAGTCCCCAATTTATAAAATTGGAGGAAGACAAGCCAGAGACATGAAGATGGAGGAACAATATGGAAACGATGCCTTGCACGGCCCATCCGGGATACCTTCGATGAGGATCGCAGTCACGGAAAAGTGCGACCTGAAATGCCGATATTGCCCGACACATGGGGACTCTTACCGGATCAGGGGAGGGCGCTTGCTCGATAAAGACGAGCTGGTCAGAGCAGCCTGCATCGCGCACGATGCGGGATTTCGGGCTTTTAGCATCACCGGGGGAGAGCCATTACTTGCACCAGATACCACATTTAACATAGCAAAGACCTTGAGGAAATGCGGGGAACTAGAATATCTACGACTAAACACGAATGGCCTCTCGCTTAGGGAATACGCCAGCCAAACGGCTGAAAACTTCGACATGGTCAAGATAAGCATCGACCGACTGAATACCGGAACAGCTGACTCCCCAGGAATCCATGGATCGCAAAGCGCACTTGAGGGGCTAGACTCAATAAAAGAGCTAGGTGTCTTATGCAGAGTCAACATGGTAATCGGAAAATCCAACCTCGACGCAGTGCCACCGATGATCGTATATTGCGAAGAGAAAGCGATAGGATTGAAGCTACTTGACATGACGAGGTACAGGCATACCAAAAGCGATGATCCGGATCTATGGAAAAAAGAATTTTTATCATTGTCAGGCACAATCAAGGAACTGATCAGATTGTATGGACCCCCGATAACCAGATACTCAGTCGGAGGATACGGCAATCCGATGCTAGTGTTCAAACCAGAGAGAACTTTGCATAATTCATCCAGTGGCTTGATTGTCATACCTAGTTTTATC
>JBBSWF010000089.1:0-28841 GCA_038046365.1 Nanobdellota archaeon | reverse complement strand
GTATTCCCTGAACGAGCCCAGCCATCAGGCTGGCGAGTTCGGGAATACTGATACCTCCGATAATTATATATACTGTGAAAACAATATACATACATCCGGAGGCGTAAACGTGCCTGGTTCGTCGAGAGCCCGGCAACGGCTGTACCGGATGGGGCCGATCATGAAGCGCAAGGTGGTCAAGCATGGGTCTGCCACTCTTACTATCTCTATTCCAAGCAAATGGGCTAAGAAGTTCGCCGTCAAGTCCGGCGATGAGCTTGAGATCGACGAGGAAGAGGGGTCCATCATAATAAAATCCCCTGCCTATCATGATTCTGTCAAGGAGACCGCTATCGATCTTGGCCAGATGAGCGTGCTTGGCCGTCGCTGCCTCATCGCCCTGTTTAAGGGCGGTTGCGACACTATTCGAATCACTTATCCCAATCCCCAGGTCTTCAATGAGATCGTCATGCCCACGCTAAACGAGTTCATCGGTTTTGAGATAATGCAGCAGTCAGAGAAGCACTGTGTCATAAAAGAGATCTCTGGCCTAACAGACAACACTGAGCTTGACTCGCTTATCCGCAGGATGTTCCTCTTGATAATCTCGTTATCTGATGATTGCGCCGCTGCGATAGAGTCCGGCAACCACGAGCTGCTAAACGATCTCATATCCCGTGACGTCACGATAAATCGTGTCGCCAACTTCTCTCGCCGCCTGCTCTACAAGCGTGGCTCGGTGCGGGCAAAGGACTTGCCGATGACGTATTACATCATCGAAGAGCTTGAGAATCTAGGTGATGAGTACAAGTACATGTGCCGTTATCTGCATGAGAACAACTTGAAGATCAAGAACCCTGAGGTGTACAAGATCATGCGTCAGGCTAACGGCCTGATTAGGGAGTTCCACACTCTTTATTTCAAGTTCTCGTTTGATCGCGCTGACAAGCTCACTTGCGATCGGGACGATACTATTCGGTCGATCGTCAAGGCTTTCGAGACCAAGAGCGTGGCTGATGTGCGTGTCCTCGATCATCTCGCTAGGATATCGAACATAATATCGAACATGCTCGGCCCGTTGTTGACTATGCGCCTGCCTGAGCTATGCATGGTCACGGACGCTCCAGTGAAGAAATGATTTTTGTCTGCGCGGCTCTCAAGCCGCTTTCTTTAGTTCTCCTTCATCATAGTCTATCGTTGCCGATTTCGTTTTGTTTTGGTATCCTGGCTCGATCACCATCCCTTTCACGAAGTTCAGGAACCGGGATAGGCCTTTCCTATTTTTTTCTTCGATTAGCTCATTCCTGGTGGATTGCTCAAGTGTGTGTACGACCAGGTTCTTGTAGTACTTCGCTGCCCGGTCGGACCGTCTCATCCAGTATGCTTTCTGCTCGGGTTTTAGCTTTTCGTTGATCTCTTCAACTTGCTGCTTGTATTCATGCCCAAGCAGGGTCAGGGCCTTTCCTGCCTCTATTGCATGCCAGGACGCAAGCACGTCTTCAAGCGGAGCGGTGTATTCTGGGAACTCTCTGCATGTCGCCCTATGCAGGGCTGTCAGCAGTCTCTTCATCTCATGAGGCTGAAAGTTTGGTCTGATCTTGAGTCCGGGAAGTTCTGCTCCCTCGGTGCACAGGTAGCTCGCCCAGTTCTCTTCCAGGTGGGTCCATTTGAGGCTGTTGAGGTCGCAGAATCCGTATGCGAGCTTGTTTGGGGCTTTAGCATCAAAATATATCGATCTTTGGCGTTTGGCAAGTGGTATCGCTATGTGTTTTGTGTAGTGGATCAGGAATCTCAACAATCCGGTCTGCGGATGTTTCGGGAATTCGATTCGGGCGTACTTCATCAAAGAGTCGTGTATCCGTCTCACATAATCATCTGGCGTCTGGAACGGCCTGACATGCAGCAACTCTCCATCGAGTGTGAAGATCGGCCGCTCGGGCCTTTTTGTCAAATCCTGATACTTCACACGGTACTGTCTTGTCTTTCCATCCTTGTCTGTCCGGTCTGGGGGCCTGGTGTTCCTCAATGCTTCTCGCACGTACGTCGCGGTGTTGCAGTTGGCCTTGAATCCTCTTTCATCAGCCCCTCCTGTATCTATCACGGAAAGGATAGCTCTTGAAGTCTTGGGTATCTCCTTTGCCGAGGACAGATACATCGATATCCTCCTTCCTGTCTTTTTGATTAATTCGCGTCGTATGGCGGTAGGGTCTCCAACTCCGTCCCGCAGGAACTTGTTTAGTGTCTTGATCTCTCCAATTAGCGTGCATATCTGCCTTTGCATGTCTTTTCCGCCGTCGTGGAGCAGCGCTAGGCCGAGTCCCGGTAGGTTTTCATATGGCTCATAGTCGATCATTATGTTCGGGTAGAGTTTTGCTACAAGCTTCGCTTCGATTGGTGTCATCTCTTTCTCGAACAGTGGCAGGAATCCATATTTGCTCTTCACCCATCCCCCTTTTCCTTTTCCGAGGTGATAGAACACCGGCTCCTCGCCTGATTTTTTCCTCCGGGATTTGAATTCTGCAATTAGCTCTTCAGGCCGTAGCTTCTCTCTGTTTTTTAGGGTGAGTTTTGATTCCGGCCATTCGCCGTCTATGATCGGGAAATCTATCTCGTCAAGGTCAAAATGTGAATTGAGCATCAGCTTCTCGTACGCTGGGCGCAGATATGAATGGTCAGATTCCAATGATCTGTCTAGGTATATTATAGCCATCTCAATGTCAGCTATCAGGTCTTGCTGCAGGCTGCGGTGGATGTTAGTTGGTATCTCTTTGTCTATCACTTTTCTTATCCTCCAGTAGGCCTCGCTAGGGGTCGCTCCTTTAGGATCGAGCGCGATATTGATCAACGTCTCTGCCGTTCTGCCTGCTGCCCTGCCGCCACGGATGTTGAACGTCTCTTTGATTAGTGCTATGATATAGGTCCATCTTGGGTCCGGACTCAGGTTCATTATGGCGTTGGCGGATTTTCTTTCGATCTCTTCTCGGATTGAGGATGCGTATGAGTATAGTTCATGTCCGAGTTTTTCTACGGCTGATTTCTCAGGTTTCATGTTTTTATTGAAATGTTGGGCCTCTACTATTAGGTATGTTATGTCTCGAGCGATTGATTTTGGCGAGAAAGTGTTTGAGAGCGCTATCTCAGTTATCGCTTCAGATATCATTGTGTCCAGGCTTTTGTCTTTCTCTGACGGATTGAGGTTGTCTTCTATAGCTTGCAGATCCATCACGGATATTGCTCGGAGCCTTGACGGGGGTGATCCAGCAAACAGCGCGCCCATCATCCTTGATTCTAGGCTGTGCTTCCGGGTCAGGAATTCAAGATAGTTGGCTTTGGCAAGCCAAAGGTGTGTCAGGCCAAGGTGGTATATCGATCTGTGGCCATCGCCATGTCTGTCGTGCGCGATCCGTGTCGCCTCTATCGATGCACAGAATGCTTCTTTTGCGTATTGGATGTTCTGGCGCTCGCCCTGCGGGCTCAGGTTGTCTGTGCTTCCGGCGGGCCGATTTATCTTGTCCTGATTAAATAACCGTCTAAGCTTCTTGCGCAGGTCTATGCCTATGATCTCGATCTTTGTTAGGGATTCTCCAAGGAGTTGGTATGCCTTTGCCTGGAAGTCTAGTTGTCTTGTGAGCGCGATTCCAGGATCTCGCTCGTCGGTAAGTGATGTGTTATCGTGATACATCTCTTTGGCTGTCTGCAGGTGTTCCAATGATCTTATGATATCTTTTGCGGATGCTTCCGGGTTGTCTTTCTTGAGCTGCGACAGCTGAATATATGCGTCCCCGAGCAGGCATGCTATTGATTCTTCGTGAGGGGGGTTCTTCCTTGATTTGATCTTGCGGAGCTTGAGAAGCTGTTTCACGGTATCTTCAAGTTTATCTCTCGCTTCAAGAGGCTTGTCTAGCTCATGGCTGAGCCTGCCTAGTTGTATCCCGCAATCGAGCATTCGGATCTTGCATTCGAGACAGTTCATGCCAGCGTCGCTGGCTTTCGCGTCTGCTTCCTTGAATTTCTCCCTGGATAAAAGGAACGTTCTGTAGAGGAGATCTGCCTTTTCGCTGACTGTGTATCTTTTCGGGTCGTATAGGAATTTTAAGTGGGCCGGATGGATGAAATCCCATCCTTCGTTATTCTGGAGCCGGTCTTGCAAGTGGTACAGATCTTTGTCTGCTCTATAGCTTAGGAACTTGCCATATCGCAGCACAGTCTCCGCTAGATGTTTTTTAAGTCCGATTCTTATGTTCTCTGAGAACACACTGCTTATCCTGGCCCCGCATTCAGGTGTTCCAGATAGGCTGGCTTCAGCCCTTGCTCCTGCAGCGATGCTCTCTAACAGAAGGTATGCTTTTTGGTGGGGTTTCTCGATCAAGCGGGCCATCCTGGCACTCGATAATGATATCCCTATCAGTGGATCTGGGTTTGGGGGGTCTTTTACTGCTGCCTCATGGAATGCTCTTCTGGCGTTTTGAAGCAATGTGGTCCTTTTTTCAGGGTTTAGGACAGGTGAGTCCATGTCTAGATACAGCCTTCCTTCATCGTTGTCTGCCCCTTCGTTCTTGTCTTGGTTCATGTGGGTGTTGGCGAGTTCCAGGTGGGCTTTGCCCATTCGCAGGTCTAACTGTGACATTATTGCAGGATCGCCGTTTTCTTCTTCATACTGGAGATCCAGGGCGCATCTTATCCGGGTGATCAGCTCAAGAAAATGTCGTGTCGAGGATTTGTCCCCTGCTCTTGCCGCGCGGTCTTCATAGTATTTGATCAATTCTATCAGCCTTGGCGGCTTCGGTCGGGCTTTATTTCCGGCTCTGATCTTGGGCGTCTTAGGAGATGTTGTCAATAGAGTCCCCCTTCTGTCTCTCTTATCGTGATAGTGATCCGATCGCAGGTATTGGCCGAGCGGGTGTGTGTCGGATTCCTGTCATGTCGAACGGTAACGGGTCGGTCTCTCTGCATCCATACCCTATCGGTATGTCCGGTTTTCCGCCAGGCAGTTCTTCCCCATGGCTGTCGTTTCCGCCGGCGCAGAGGAATCTAATTTCAGAAAGGCGGCCCCCTTCTCGTTTTCGCGCCTCATTGACTCTTTCAGCAATCAGTCTGTACCGCGTCCCGATATATCTTAGGTGTTTGATGGTATACTCTTTTCCGGTATCTTTGTCCAGCTTCAATGGGCACCTCACTGAATGTTGGACATTCCCCGGCACATGGTTTTCGATAAGATCCTGTAGATCCATATCGCGCAGGTGTTTTGGTATCAGGTAATACCCATAGATCTCTAATCCTCTGATCAGGTCTTGTCTAGCAAGTTCCGGCACGAATTCGCTCATATCCCGGAGTCGTCCTTGCGCCGCCTTTGGTTTGTTTGCGAATCTGAATTCAGAGTCATACCTCCATGGATGCGCCAGCAAGACTATCCCTTTGGGGTATTCTCTTTTCAGCTCTTCAAGCACTCTGATGTAGGGCACGTCAAATCCGTTTACCTCTTCGTTTGCCACATAGCAGGAGCTTCTCTCGTCATCACATGAGCTCGAGAACATATCCTGGACTCTGTTCTTGAGGTGGGGAAACAGGATCGTCAGCGCCTTCTTAATGTGTTCTCTGCCAGTTTCAGGGGATGGTTCTCTCTCCATTTCTATTATTGAGTTGAGCGCTTGTGTGTCTCCGGGAATCAGGTTAAGGTATCGCGCGGCTTTTTCCGCCATGAGTCTGTGCCGTTCATTATTTTGGGATGCTATTGTTCTCATGAGGTATCCTAGCGTTCCATTTTCGAGCCATTCAGCCGTCCTCTTCAAGCTCCCCTTTGTGTTCGGGTGATAGAACAGGAAATGCCAATGATCTTTCTTTTCTCCAAACATTACGTCAAGGGATAATTCTGTCCCGATCAGTAGTTTGACTCTTGTGTCGAGTTGGTTATTCATGCTCCTGATGTATTCTTCCGCTTCCCCGACAGTATACGCTCGAAGGGTGTTGTGGTCTGTAATTGAGACTCCCGCTAGGGGTATATCACGAATGACTCTAGGAAGCCGTTCTTCAAAATATTCTTT
Source organism: Nanobdellota archaeon (assembly GCA_038046365.1). Classification (GTDB taxonomy): domain Archaea; phylum Nanobdellota; class Nanobdellia; order Woesearchaeales; family JAGWAF01; genus JBBSWF01. The sequence continues at coordinate 22,821 of JBBSWF010000089.1, read as the reverse complement.
TATCGATAGCGGACTGTCTTTTGAGAAATTCAAGTGTGTATGCCAGTCGCAGAATCTTGGTTCCACTTCAGCCTCCAAAGGTCGCGGTCTGCTTGATGTCTGCTATGTGATCCTTAGTGGGTGGAAGATTTCCGGAATATTAAACATTTAGTACAATCCGGACCACATAGTTGAATATTTTCCGGAAAACGTTTACTTTTCTATATAAACCCGGAAGAGTTCCGATGGCATCATGCTCAATCCGCATTTTTTTCGCGTTTCATAACTTTTATAAATTCTGATGCCTAATAAGTTTCCGGAAGTCTGCTATGCAGTGCTCTTTCGGCCATCACACCTCGCGGTGTGGTGGCTGGAAGGGTTCTCTTTTCTGGTTCAGCAAGTCAGCACTTCCTTGTATTCATCGATGATTTCGGGTGAGGAGAAGATCAAGCAGTCTGACCTTATCAAAGTGTCGAGTAGCCTCTTTGATACGCTACCCTCCCATAATGTCGCGGAGATTAGCACATTCGTATCAAGGGTGATCCTGGCCACAGATCAATGATTGATTCCAGCTTAATATCGCTTCCGCCTCATTTTTTCGACTATTGTCGGAATATCAGTCTCTTTCAGCCCATTTTTTTCGAGGCGCTTCCTTCCTTCGGTGGCGATCTTCCCAATCTCTTTCAGAAGAGCTTCTTTTTCGGGGGTAGTCACCTTTTTCAGGATTATCGTATCCTTGATCCCTGCCACCGCGAATATAGTCCCCTCTCCTGCCAGAACCGCTTCTCTGATATCAAGAGGTATCACGATCTGTCCTTTTGAAGACATCCTTGTGGTCTCGACGCTCATAGGTAACACCTTGCCTTTTCTTACAGTAAGGATATCTTACAATATAAACTTTTCCCCGGCTGCTGGTTTTGGGTATCGCTAGGATATATATTGATGAACGGCTTCGCGTGCCGTCGTAGAAGTGTATTGTTCATCACGTCCTCTTTTGTGAGGATCCTCTTCACTACCCAGTATTCCCCGGTCAAGGAGTTCCTTCTCATGTATCCAAAGTTGATAAGTTCTCGTCTGAGCAGTGTGTAGTCTTCGAAGTGTTTCTTGAGCTTCTCGTTGACCTCTTGCTCCATGTATTTCTTGCCGTCTTCGAAATCGTCTAGCAGCTTGATCAGTATGGCCTGCTTCTCGAAGTCGTTCTTTGGGAATGCCTTGTGCTTGACGAACTTGGAGAATCGCAGTTCTGTGTCGAATGGGAATTCGATTTTTTCCATCCACATAGCTCATATATGATCCTTGATAAAACTATCCATGCCGCGAAGACCAAGAATACATATCATCTTAGATATCTCCTGTCCTTCCCATGCAGCATCTCATACACGTTGAACAGCTCAACGATATATTTCAGGTCGTGGTTCTCCCCGATGGGAAATCGTCTGCATGCGACGTCCTTCCATCCGAACTCCGGGTCTCTCTCGCACACAAGCACTTCGATCCCGTCGTCTGGATCGGCTGTCTTGCTCACGATTCGCAGTTCAAGCCCGTCGTCGTACTTCTTTGTGTGGACCTGTGTGAGTATGACCTCTTGCCGGACTCCTTCCGGTAGCATATTGAAGTAATTCGCTTCAGAGAACGGGTCTGCAGTCATCTCTTCTTTTGCAGATTCCATCACGTCGCGGATGTGCGAACGCAGCCTGGCCTCATCGTCTTTTTTCATAGGCTGCCTCAAGCTGCTTCTTTATCCACCCGGCCATCTCGCCGTTAGATAAGTCTGGAATCTGCCCTTCGGTATGGATCTTGCGCGTGATTGGCACGAGTATCTTGTCGATGTCAACCATAGAAATGGAGCACTGGCTGCACGGGATAGTGTCTTGCGGGTAATGGCTCCGGACGTATCCATAATGCCCACATGATTTCTCAAGTAGCGTGATCTGGTCGGCCATCTTTTCACCTCGTGAGGTTGACTTTCATGGATCGGGGTATTGTCTTCCATGCTTCTTCGATCTTTGGCGCGATGTGCTTCTCATACAGCGCTCGCGTCACTCCAAGGTGCATGAATTCGTAGAATATCGGCCCATTGGGGTCTCTGCTGACATACGATTTCCAAGCGCCGCCAGTCGGCACAGTGAATCCTACCATGACTCCAAAGATGCTTTCTGTGGCCCACGGGAAGTCTGCTTGCTTGTCCATGCTCTCTGACGATGGGTTGATGCAGACGCTGATGCCGTCGCTGATGTTGCCTACCATCGGTATGTGGATGTGGCCTGCCTTGAGCTCCCGTATGTCATCGGTTATCCTTCCTGTGTCCTTGGTGTAGAGCGCTACGCGGTGCACTGGGTCCATCTTGTCCCCTCCTGCGCCCATGATTGACTTGTGGCAGATTATCGCTGTGCCGATCTCTTGCGCGGGTGTTGTCGTCCCGTCCGGGTTCAATCTCTCTCTCAGTTCATAGCTTCGTCTGCCGTATCCATCGTGTCCGCTCCAATAGACCCGTATAGGCCTCCTGTCCAGCACGCTGGTGTAGCCCAGTTCAGTCTTCTTGTATTCTAGGTTCGGGCATACCCTTTCGCTTGTCAGGTTCGAAAGTCCACCTCTTCCGCTCTCAGAGTCTTCGAGCTCTAGGTTGAGCTGCTCAAGCAGCATGCCTATCATGTCGATTCCAAAATCTGTCTCGACCGGTTTGTCGTGGTTGCCTATGGTGTAAGCGACAGGGTGCAAAAGCGGCGACTTCCTTCCTCTGACAATCTCTTTAATGCACTCGCGCACCATCATGATGTATTCACGCGCCTGGTCGTCTAGTCGCGCGATCTTGGTCCTTCCTTCCGTATGTGTCCCCCTGTAGTTGTGTCCTTGATAGGCGTCCCCTAGCATGTCCATCCAGACGATGCTCGAGTCGATCAAGCGTAACGCTGTCGTGCCCCACAGGTTCTCGTACCTTACATGCACCTGTCCTGGGTGGTCATCGCTTGTGTTGATCCCGTTTATCGTTCCATCAAGTATCCCTGCTTTCGCGTCGCGTGCGAGTTTTACTGTTGAGTCCAACATCGACGGGTGTATCCATGCTTGCCGTGTGGTAGTCTCTTTGTCATGGTCGATGATCAGGAATCCACATGTCGCTCGCGGATCTGTCGCGGATCTTGTCTCGTCCGCCTTGATGTGGTCGCGGTTATGGCTCTTTCGCGCCTTGGATATGTCGTAGAATGGCGCGAGGGTCACCACGTCGGTCGGCCTCTCGATCTTGCAGTCTGGGTCTGTGTCTAGCGGCCCCCATCTGTAGACATTGTCGTTGCCGGCTATCACCAAATCGATGTGATTGAGCTTGAAGTCTTCTATATTCTCTCCTGTCGTGGCTAGCACCTGCTCAAGCTCTTTGTCTTCGATGTAATCGTTCCAGTCTCCTTGGGTCTTCTGCCCGAATAGCTCTTGTCTCATCCTGGAATAGTTCCTCTGCCTTATCGCGTCCGAGAATCCTCCTGAGAATCCAGTCGCTAGCACCCACGCTCCGCCGATCTGTGTTGCGGTCTGCACCCAATCATGGACTTTTATCTTTGGTCCATCTTGTCCTGATAGCAAATCTTCAAGCGAGGTTTTGTACAGCTTCTTGGTGTAATCTATTATCGCGTGTCGCAGCTCTTTGCTTATGTCCCTCTTCTGCATCTGGTAGGTCTTGTCGTTGAGCGAGAGTGTCGATACGCTCTGCGCGAGTGTCATTCCGATCTCATCATTGTATTCTCGCAGTATCGCTTTGCGCTGTGCGCTAGTAGACGCTTGTTTCGCGGCTTCTAGGTATTGGCGCAGCTTCTGGTGCTTCTCGACCGTATGTCGAATCAACTCGACGTTTCCTTTGAGTTCTTCGCAAGGCAGGTTGGCTGATAATTCATCCAGCGCGCGCATCGTGGTGTTTGCCTGGTGCTCTATGTTATAGAGCGCCTTCAGAAATATCTCGCGGTATGCTTCGTCTGCGTGGCTGGCTTCTAGCTCTTTTATCTTCTGGTTGTATCGCGTCTCGGCTGCGATAGGATCCCTGTCTTCAATGCCATTATCTTTTAGGTGCGTCTCTAGCGCGTGGATCTTTTCTTCGAGCCTCTTCTTTGTCTCTTCGCTTTTGGCGGTCTTTAGATTGTAGCGGTTCGTCTGCAGCTGCCGTCTGATGTATCGCAGCCGCAGCTTGTTCATCGCTGGCGTCCCGCGAGCGTATGCTTTCTCTTCCGATTCGCGTTTCTTTGCATACTTTTCATCTATATCGCAGAGTTTGGTCTCGAGCTTTTCGAGTTGATTCTGCATCGCGTGCATGGCCTTGCATGCAGCCTGTATTCTTGTTGTGTAGATGTTTATTCTCTCATTGTAGAGCTCGATTATGTTCTTGACGTCTTTGGGCCCGTAGAAGTACTGTATGTCTGCATCGGGCCCTAGCTGTTTGAGGCGCTCGACTGCTAGCTCTTCCTTGTGTTTTAGCTCGTCGCTTATCGTCTCTCTCGCGCCGCCTTTGTATGCATGGCGCGGGAATTTGACGACTTCCGACTTGGTGAAGAAATATTTGCATGAGTCAAAGAGTCCCCCGGCTATCAATATTGGTCCCTGTATCTCCTTGTGCAGTTCGACTAGCCCTTGCCACGCTTTCTCGTTGAAGAATGTGGAGTCTACCTTAGGGTCAGACAATGCATAGATCGGCTGGGTCTTGCCTGTCACCATGCTCTCGAAGGGGTTCCTGTCGAGGCGCGCCAGTAGGCGCTCAAGGTTCATCGGTTTGTCCATTAGGTGGGTGGTGTATGAGAAAGAGATCGCAAATCGTTTAATGTTCCGCTGAAGCGGAACTTAAACGATTTTAGGTGGAAGCCTGCTATGCGGTCCCTTTCTTTTGGTTTGTTTCTGATCTCGCGTTTCCCGGTCCTCGTCCCGATATCAGTCGTCAGGATTTCTCCGATCCCTGTCGTCGGTCTTCGTCCTGTTCTCCGCTCTCTGTATCTTGTCTCACAGATGTTATATACTTTCTTCAGATACGTTGTTATCTATGTTTATTATACACACATTTGCGGGTATGTATCCTCTATCCACGATTTTTCCGGGATTCTTTTCGGATTTTATGCTCGCATCAGATCCCCTCTTTGGAGAGTCGGTATGATGCTCGGGTTTTCTCGTCGGTGGGTCCATTTTTCCTCGGAGAGGTAGGAAAGGCGCCGCGACTCGGGTGTTGGCGGTGGAGGTACTCACGGCGCCCTTCCAGGGCTTGCTATCTGATGGTTTGTCACCACCGTGAACACATTATGTGTTCCAAATTATTATATCACTGGTTGAAATGGTGTATATCGGGTATAGGCATATGGCTCCTAATTGGAGGCATGTGCCTTGCAATAAAGGAAAGATCTTGTCCGTTGGGCGACCTGGCTTTTGTCAAGTGAGCGCCCACAGGCGAGAACGCAGGAAAAATGGAATTCAGAAAACTCATCGGTTTCGGCAAGTCGTCGCTAGTAGTCAGCCTGCCCAAGGCCTGGCTGCATGAGAATGGGCTCAACAAGGGTGATCTTGTTTACATCCAGCCTGATAAAGATGAGCTCAGGGTCTCTGCTAAAGAGCGTCGGACAAGTTCCGAGCCTAAGCGTGTGATCATCAACACCGAAGGCAAGACTATGCGCAAGATCGAGAGTGAGATAGTCTCTGCGTATCTAAACAATGCTGATATCTGGGAGCTGCGTGGCAGCAATCTGCGCAACGACGGCCATCAGGTGAAAGAGATATTGCAGAATCTCGCCGGAATGGAGGTTCTTGAGCACGATTCTTCGAAGATTATCGCTAAAGGTCTTCTTGATATGGGCGGTCTGTCGATAGAAGCGATGATCCGGCGCGTCGATCTCATCGTGAGGTCCATGCTGCAGGATTCGACAGCTCCCGTGCATGAGGATTTCCACGAGTCGATACTCCATCGAGATCAGGACGTCAATCGTATGGTATTTCTTGTGAAGCGTCTCATCCGTCAGGCTCTGGAGCAGCCTGCTGTTGCCAAGAAGCTTGTGAAGTCCAACAAGGATCTCCTTCGCGATTGGGAGCTGGTCTCGCATCTTGAGTCTGCTGGAGATGAGGTCAAGCGTGCTTCGCGTTTTTTCAAGTCTCTTGATGTCAAGCACAAGCGTCACAAGGAACTTGGGGTTGTCTTAGCGCTCCTCAACGAGAAGTATCTGGAAGTGATGCGTGCGTATCACATGAAGAACCTCGACCTCGCTCTCCAGGTGGAGGATGAGCATAAGGCCAGGATGGAGGAGATCGATCGTCTTGCCCGTGGAGAGACAGATCAGACAGTCGTCCGCATAGTCTATCATCTAAAGGGTCTATCCTCTAACATCAAGGACATTGCAAGGGCGATAGTGCTGTGATATGCTTCTCCGTTCTCACGATGCCTTTGTTCATCTTCTTGCGCGCTCCCAGACGGAGTAGAAATAGTCCTTGTATATCTGTGCGAGCCTAGGGTTTCTCACTAGGAAAGACATGGGTTTTCCGCTGTCGGAGATGTGGGTTATGACGTTGTTCTTGTGGATAGTGATGCCCACTGGTGTAAGTTCTGTTGTGTATCGTATCTCCTGGTAGGCTGTCAGGAATCTTTTTCCGTACATCTTCCCGAATATCCCTCTCATTTTCTCATGGGCGAGCAGGTTGAGCTTGATACCCTTTGCTTTGAGTGCCTTGTTGTGCCTCATGAAGAACAGGCGCATCTCTTTCGGCTCTTCAAGGGCTTGTTCTATGGCGAATGCTTCATAAGTGTCTCCTCTCCCAAGGCTGTCGATGACTTGGTTGAGCACCATCTGCATCCCGCGGAATCCTTCGTAGACTTCTGAGATGGTTCTGTCTTCCATCGGTTTGTGCAGTCTCTTGAGCTCCGGCAGGATCTTTATGATCCCCTCCTTCTGCTCGTCTATCTTCTCCTTCTTCTCCTCCATCACCCTCACCAGGTTCTCTGGAGAGGTCGGTATGAACTGCTTTCTGTTGCCGCGCTGGATGTAGCTGACGAACCCCTTCTCGATGAGGCTGTTGAGGCAGTAATATACTGTCGAGCTCTGCAATCCTGCTTGTCTTGCGATCGGGCTGTTTGTGCTTGGGCCTGTCTTAAGCAGCGCGATATACACCGCGATCTCGCCGTCTGTGAGTCCTGCGCTCTTGAGTTCATCTATCATTCAACAGTTACTATTGAGTGAATCCTTTTAAGCTTTGCTGCGTTCAGTGTTCCCATGAGATCATTTATCACCCATGTGTGCATCGCGATGATTGTCGTTATGCTGATCCTCCCCGGATGCTCGGACGCTCCGATAGGTCCTGTGGCTGATCCGGGGGTATATTCTATCGTCATCGGTGCCGTCTTCCACCTGACTGGTCCAGCATCGTATTGGGGGTCAGGCGAGCGTGACGCTGTGGTGATGGCTGTTGATGAAGCGAACGAGAGGGGTGGTATTGAAGGCCGCCAGATCAAACTGATCATCGAGGATGGCAAGACTGACTTTGTCCATACTACTTCCTCTTTGAACAAGCTCATCGAGGTAGACCGGGTCTCTGTCATCATAGGCCCTACCTGGTTCGGCCAGGCTGCTGCTCCGATCGCTAATGTCTCAGGCACAGTGATGATATCTCCCTCTACCGGCGTGACTGTCGCCCGGGACAGGCATTTCTTCAACCTCTGGCCGAGTGAGCGCCAGGAGGTCTCGCCATTGGTCGCGTACATGGCATCAAAGGGCATCAGGAAAGTAGCGATAGTGTACAGCCAAAATGATTGGTCTGCCTCGATGAGGGACGTCTTTATAGCAGAGTCGCAGTTGGCAAAGATCTCAGTCATCAAAGGATTCGCATCATCCCCGGATGAGTCTGATTTCCGTTCGATCATCCTTGACATCAAGAGTCTTGATGCTGATGCTGTCTATGCCCCCTTCGCATTTTATCCGAGCCAGGGCGCTTTCAGCAAGCAGGCGGAGGAGCTCAACCTGTCGATCCCTATATTCTCGAGCAGCGGCACACAGAACCCGGACCTTGTCAATTCTTTCCCCCAGGTAGAAGGCACTGTCTATCCATATCCGGTCGCAGGCCCAGGCGAATCTGATTTCGTCAAGCGGTTCAAGTCTCGTTTCAATCGCGATCCTTCTCCTTCATCCGCTTACGCCTATGACGCTGCGAACATGGTCATCGATGCTATGCGCAGTGGAGCCAGATCTTCTGAGGATTTCGCGTCTTATCTCGCTTCAGTCAAGGATTATGCCGGTGTCTCGAATGTTATGACCTTTGACCAAAAGACTGGTCGAGTGATTGAGAAAGATTATGAGATGAGGCGCGTCGAGGGCGGGCGATTCGTTAAGATATGACTCTCATCCGATATTCTTCAAGAATTCTTCGCGTTTCATTCCAGCTTGTCTGATTATCTCGATCAATGTTCCGATATCTATTTCCGCATGATTTGGGACTACGACGGCTTTCTTCCCCTACTCCGGTCTCCGGAACCCCCATCTCTTCTATGTAGAGGTCTACCGCTTCTTTGAGGTTTTTCAGGGCTTCCTCGACTGTGAATCCTTGGCTGACGACATCGACTTCCGGGCACAGGGCTACATATTGTTTTTCCCCCTTGCGGATTATTGCTGTGACTTCCATGGATCTAGTGTGCTTGTTGACGCATAAAAACCTTCTTGTTTCATGCGGTTAAGCCAGCAGTTCTCTTATGCCGCTGCGGGAATAGAAATATCCCTAGTAGGTCCGCGTGAGTCGCGAATTTGTGACGAGGAGAATCATTGTCTATCAGACTTCTATTCCGTTCTTTCCTTCAACTTCCACTTCAAGGCACAGCCCGATGCATTCTCGGATGTTCTTCATCAGTTCGTCGATAGTGTCCCCTTGGCTATGGCATCCTCTGAGCTCAGGGACTTTGCCGATGTAGACGCCGTCTTCATCCTGTTCTATTATGACATGGAATGTCCTTTTCATTCAGGTTAGGACGGAGACTGTGTTTATTAATCTTTTTGAGGGAGTGTCAGACCCCGGCCTCCTTCCTCAATGTCTCCGCTTTGTCGGTTCGCTCCCATGTGAACTCCGGCTCGCTCCTTCCCATGTGTCCGTATGCCGCGGTCTTTCTAAATATCGGCCTAAACAGGTTCAGTTCTTTGATCATCTTCGACGGTGTCAGTCCGAAGTTTTTCCTCACTAGTTCAGCGAGCTTCTCTTCGCTCACTTTCGACGTCCCGAACCCCCTCACAAGCACAGACACTGGCTCTGCGACTCCGATCGCGTATGCTAGTTGCACTTCGCACCTGTCGCACAGCCCTGCGGCGACGAGGTTCTTCGCGATATATCGTGCCATGTACGCTCCGGTCCTATCTACTTTGGTAGGGTCCTTTCCTGAGAACGCCCCTCCTCCGTGCGCTCCCATCCCTCCATAAGTGTCGACGATGATCTTGCGTCCGGTGAGTCCCGAGTCCGCGACAGGCCCGCCGAGCACAAAGCGCCCTGTCGGGTTGATGTAAAAAGTGGCATCTGGGGTCAGCCAGCTTCCGCACACCGGCTTCACGACTTTCTCGATCAGGTCTGCCCGTATCTTCTCTTGAGTCACGTCTGGCGCGTGCTGGCTCGACACTACTACTGTGTGTATCGCTTTAGGTTTTCCATCGACATACTCGACCGACACTTGTGTCTTTCCGTCTGGCCGCAGATATGGCAGCGTCTTGTCCTTGCGGACCTCGGACAGCTTCTTCGACAGTTTGTGCGCCATCGATATCGGCAGAGGCATCAGTTCTGGCGTCTCGTTTGAAGCGTATCCGAACATCATTCCTTGGTCTCCTGCTCCGAGCTCCTTGTCCTGATGCACTCCTTGGCTGATGTCTGGTGACTGTTTTGATACTGACACGATTATCGCGCAAGTGTCAGCGTCGAAGCCGTACTCTGGATTATCATATCCGATCTCTTTTATCGTCCGACGAGCCACGGCCTGATAATCGATCACTGCGTTTGTGGTGATCTCTCCTGCTATCACCACAAATCCTGTCTTTGTCAGGCATTCTATCGCTACGCGGGAGTTAGGGTCTTGCCGTATGGCCTCGTCTAGCACTGCATCGCTTATCTGGTCGCATAGCTTGTCTGGATGTCCTTCTGTCACGCTTTCCGATGTGAAGATTGATTTCGTCATGATTGTCCCTCCGGCCGTCAAAACGGCTCAAAACGTGTGCCTCCGGGCTCTTTTTATTTTCTCGGTGTGGTTTTATTCCAGAATGAATAATCGCCGGAAAGTTTACGTACGCAAACGCTATCTTATCTTCTCCGAGATTCTCCAGATCATCTCGAAATAGTGCCTGTACGCTTCTGCGATATCCCTGTTTATGAGCATGAAGCAGAGCGGAAAGTTTCCCTTCCAGATGAGGCTCACTACCCGGTCTCCATATATGTTGATCACGACAGGATTGTCTATGTGCTCAGGTAGGAATCTGATGTCCATCTTCTCAGATATTTTGATTAAGGGGTCAGACGTCTTTCGCTTATGGAGCAGGCGCATCACAATTTTTTTCTTTATCCTCTCTTTATCCCATTGTGAGTAGAAATAAGGCATGACCTTGTCTTCACGAGATATCGCCCCTATTAGCAGCAGGTCTCCCTTGCTATACTTCAGCACGTCCCGCCTCATGGTCTTGAATCCTTCCACTCCCGGAAGCACATGCGCTTCGGCTTTTGGTTTTCCTGCGCCTGATTCTGATCTTATCTGAGGTATAGTTCCTTTGAGCCACTCTTCTTCATCTTCGAGCTTCCTCTTCTTCTCTGCGATGAAGTCTAGGATTCTCTCGGGGTCTGTCGCCTCAAAGAACTTCACGCTGTTCTTTATTACATGGCTCACGAGCCCTTTGTTTGATAATCTGTCCAGGCTGTTGTATATCGTTGACTTGCGAAGTCCGGTCTCCTTTGTCAGGTCGCCTGTGGCGGTCTGCCCGGTTTTCAATAGCGCTGAGTAGACCACAATCTCAGCTTTGCTGAGCCCTATTTCCTCTAGGCGGTGTAGGTCCATTATACCTACTACCTGTCCTTCCTTTTTATAGTTTTCCAATGATTGGAAGACTACAGCTTTTTAACAACGGATGTTTATTGGGTTGTATGGCGATCCAATTGCATCAATCATTTACCCATGCTATGATTATTCTAGCTCTCATCGTGATGTCTTCCTGTAGTCTTGGAGTCGCCCCGGATGGTGCTCCTTCTGATTCTAGCAGTCCTATTCCTCTGATACTTGGCATCCAGACCGCTCCTGTTGCCGCGGTGCCAATCATTGCCTATGAGAGGGGATATTTCAAAGAGGAGGGGTTGGATGTCGATCTTCAGGAATTCACTGCAGGCAAGTTCGCTTTGCAGGCGCTTCTGTCCGGGTCAGTAGATATGGCGACTCCTGCTGAAGTCCCGCCGACCCTTGCCCTGCTCCAGGGTCATTCAGGGAAGTTTGTGATCATTGCGCAGGGTGTCAAGAGCACAGATGGCGAGGTCCGAATGGTGGTGCGGTCTGATTCCACGTCTGATTCTCCGAATGATTACTTCACCTCTAAGAAGCGCAGGATCGCCACTTCATTCGGCGGAGGCCCGGAGTTCTTTACTTACGATTTCCTTAACAGATACAATATCTCCCGCGATAATGTCGATCTCCTCAACCTGAAGCCTGAGGATATGCCTGCGGCGCTGTCCTCCGGGTCTGTCGATGCTGTGGCTATCTTCGAGCCGTTTGCTTATTTCGCTGAGAATCTCACCAAGGGCTCTGTTTCTTTCCATGATGATTCTCTGTATTCTGAGTTGTATGTCTTTGCGGTGAGTACGGCTTTCATGGAGAAGAGCCCTCCGGACGCGCCGGATCGCATCCTGCGTGCTCTGATCAAGTCTGAGAATTTCATCGCAGATGACCCTGAAGGATCAAAAGATATCGTTTCTCGTTACACCCATCTTGACCGGGGGGTCTTGGATGCTATCTGGGATTCATTCGAGTTCAAGGTGGTATTGGGTTCTTCTCTTGTCGATTATATGGCTCGCGAGGCGACTTGGGCTAGAGATACTGGCAAGGTGCCAAATGACGCAGTCCTTCCTGAGGCCTCTGTTTTTATCGACTCCGCGCCGCTCATCAGGGTCAGGCCGGCATCGGTTTCGCTTGATTGAACGTGATTGAGGATGGCATCGTCTAGTATTTTGAATAGATTTTTCTTTCCCTTTATGCTGATCGTCGGGTGGGAGGCAGTGTCCCGTAGCGGCTTGATCGATTTTGCATTGTTTCCCCCGCCTTCTTTTGTCGTCTCTGCTTTTTTTGAGATGGTGGGTGATGGCTTCTTGTGGGACATCGCTGTCAGCCTGGGCAGGGTCATCGCTGGATTGATGATCGGAGTAGTTGCAGGATCTGTTTTGGGCCTGCTTACAGGTCGGCATTCCGTGATCGATGAATCATTGAGTCCGACGATGAACGTGATGAGGGCATTTCCTCCGGTCGCCCTTATCCCTCTGATCATAACCTGGTTTGGGATAGGCGAGGGTGCCAAGGTGTTGTCTATCGCTCTAGCTGTCCTTTTCCCGGTCTGGGTCAATGTGCATATAGGTGCCAAGGGCGTGCCTGCGCAATACCTTCAGGTGGCGAAAACATTGACCTCCTCAGACAGCAGGATTTTGGGCCGAGTGGTCATTCCGGCAAGCGCGCCATTTATCATCGCTGGGGCGAGGATAGGTATTGCAGTCTCGTTCATCATGGTGTATGTCGCTGAGATAGCTGGGGCCTCTCAGGGTATCGGGTATCAGATTTCTGTATCCCATCTTGATTACGCGATGGACAAGATGATCGCGGCTTTGTTCACCCTCGGTTTTCTTGCTGCGATGACAGACATTATCTTCATCAATCTCACTCGTAGGGTGTTTCCATGGCTGGCGTAGTGGTCATGTCTGGCGTTTCTGTCCGGTACGGCAGCCACGTTATACTTGACAATATCGATCTTGTCGTTCAAAAAGGTGAGTTCCTCTCGATAGTCGGCAAATCCGGGGTTGGCAAGACTTCCCTTTTGCGCGCGATTGGTGGGTTGGTTCCGTTCTCAGGCAAGATCGCGTGCCCTCCAAGTAAAGGGATAGTGTTCCAGAACAATTCGGTCTTTCCTTGGATGACCGTCGCTCAAAATATCGCGTTCGGGTTGGAGGGATATGACTCATCGGCGCAAGGACGGATTGTGGACAGGCATCTCAAGGTGGCCGGATTAGGGTCTTTGAGTGATTCATTTCCATCAGAACTCAGCGGCGGCCAGGTCCAGCGTGTGGCGATAGCTCGTGCATTCGCTCCGTGTCCGTCTTTTGTGCTAATGGATGAGCCGTTCGCTTCCCTAGATATGCAGACTAGGGACTCGATGCATCGGTGGCTGGAGGGGGTCTGGCGCGATGAGAAGATGACGATCATTCTGGTCACTCATTACCTAGATGAAGCGATACTTCTGTCTGATCGGATCATTGTCCTTCGAGGTGGCGCTCGTATTGAAGAATTCTATGTCAATTTGCCAAGGCCTCGTGGTCCGGCGATGGTCTTTGAGCCGGGTTTTCTTGCGTTGAAGCGCAGGATAGTCGCGTGCTTGGAGGATTCCCTATAAAATGAAACTCATTTTCGTATGCATTTTCCGGAAATTAAAAAAGCATTTATACCAGCCGTCCTGAAAATTCCCATATGGATGGACTCTTTGTCAAGATACGCTGGATCCTAAAGGATCCGTCTGATTTCTTCATGAAGCTCTATCAGGAGTCCCACATCCGTGATAGCGCGATGTACCTGATGATAATGATATTCCTAAGTTCTTTGCTCAATTATGTTTTGTCTCTCTCAAGCGATGCTAGCCTCGGGCTCTTCAGGAAATGGTTCTATCTCAACCTTCCTCTGGTTGGCTCAGGCCCTGTTAAGCTCGCCATTCTCGGCCTTATCTATATTATATGCCTGATAATCCTCTCTTATATCGCGGCGTTCTTGCTCCAATGTTGGCTCTACATCTTCGGTGTGCGCGCGTCTTACACCCAGTCTTACCAGCTTCTCGCCTACGCTCTCACTCCTACCTACATCCTAGGCTGGACAAACCAATGGGTCAGTTTCCTCACCTGGATCTGGGTCTTCGCGCTATTGGTGATTGGATCTAGGAACATGTTCAGCATCTCAAGGAAGAAAGCCTGGTTGATGTTCACTTTGCCTGCTCTTTTTGTGGTTGTGGCGATCGTCCTAATCCTGGTATGGATCGCGCAGCGGTTCTTGGCGTGATCGCGTCTTGCTCTTCAAGATAGAATCAATACAGCTTCTGCTATCACAACAAGCAATCCCAAGAAAATCTTTATCTGTTCTTCACTACGCTTATCAGGCAGTGGCACGGCAGTTTGTACTGTGCTTTCTTCATCGCTGATCTGGCGACTTCAAGGTGCTGCGTGTTCACGTCGATGCGCATCAATTTCTTGCCTGTTTTTACCTGCGCTGCGATCCCTATAGGTTTTCCGAATGAGTGGGCCATTCCTGTGCTCATACGGTCGGCTCCAGCGCCCGCGGCTAAAGGATTCTCGCGCAGTACATGGTGCGGGTACAGGAGCAGCTTCATCTTGTAGTCTGCCTTTGTGAGTTTCTTCTCAAGCATCCTGTTGCTTGTCTGTCTCGCTGACTCGATCGCTATGTCCCTGATCTGCAGGGATGCGCATGTCTCAAGGAATACGCTGTAGTCGAATTGCTTGCCTTCAGCACCCATATCGTATCTGACGACGCGGGACACTGGCCTTGCTCTGACGTAGGATAGTGTGTTGAATTTGGAGAATCGTGTGTAGGGTCTCTCCAGTTTCCTGTACGCGACTCCCTTTCTCGGTTTTGCCATATGCTCGGGAGAACTGTGTGGGGTTTAAAAATGTGATGGTTCGTGTCGAAATGTTTATAAAAGGGTTTCCCGGGTTTGTCCCAGATAGATAACAATCCTACACAAGAGGTGGAATGAATGAGAATCTTTTCAGGAAAGCATAGCAAGAGAGGTGCGTTGGATCTTTCTATCAACGCCATTGTCGTTTTGATCCTTGCCATCACCATGCTTGGCCTTGGCTTGGCTTTCATCCGTGGCCTGTTCGGTGGCGCGGTGGAGAAGCTGACTGGGATTTATGCATCTCTCTCGGAAGAGGACAAGAAGACGTTGATGGCGTCTCAAGAGCCTATCACTTTCCTGCAGTCCGATATACAGGTGAGCGGCCGTGAGGTAAATATCCCTTACGCGATCCGCAATGTTCGTGGAGACAAGATCGGATTGAAGATAAAAGACAACTTCTTCTGCTTCGATGCAATCGGAGTGCCAAAGACCGGCATGAACGCGGTCTTGGGAAAGCTTCTCCCTCAATCTTATCAGACTACTTCTGGAGCTGGAGTGAGCGTCGACACAAGTCGGATAGAGAATGACATCTCGCAAGGTCAGTTCCAGACACAGTTGGCTGCATTGCCCTCTAAGTGGATAACGTTCAATACTTACGACGACCGTGACATCGCTGGCAACACTGCGGTGGTCTTGCCGTTGACCCTCAAGGTCGCTGCTGATGCGCCATCTACGACTTTCTCGTGCGCGTTCTTCCCGACAGTGATCAGAAAAGAAGTGCCGTCGACTGTCCCCAACCAGCCTGCGCAGACTCAGACGATGAATCCTCCGTTTGAGATCTACCAGAAGCAGTACTTCAACATAGTGTACTCTAAATGAGGTGTGCAATCATGAAAAAATCCAAGCGAAGACTTACAGCCAATGAAGAGTTTGAGATAATGAAACTTGTTATGGATAAGTTTCTTTGGCTCGGGTTCGGCATCATGGCTTATGGTCTGATTCAGCCCATCCTGCAGGGGGGCAGCGTGCAGAGCATGCTGTACTACCTTGTGACTGGCGCGGTGGTTCTCTTGCTCTTGATGGTGATAATCGTCAAAGAGTATGAGTTCATACGTTACTAAATCGTATGTTTTTTTCTCTTTTTTTCTTGTTTTGATGTCGATGAGGTATTCCAGATGGCATCCAAAGAATCTAAAGGGGCATCTCTTCGTCCTAGCAAGAAGAAAGGATTCGAGATCCAGGTCACGTTCCTCGTCGTCATGATAATCTCCATAGTGATATTCATCTCAGGATTATATCTTGTTCGCCAGTTCTTCACTGCCACAACAGCTTTCCAGGCGCAGATCGATGCTGATACTCAGCGCGAGATAGAGCGCAGGCTATCGGAGTCGGGTGAGAAGGTTTCTTTGCCTATAAACCGAAAATCATTCAAGGTTGGCGAAGAGCAGGCTTTCGGCCTTGGGATCCTCAACACCCGCGCCCCTGACGCGCAATGCTCTATTGCTGGGGCGCAGAAGCCCTGCAACAAGTTCGGTGTGATGGTGCGCTTTGTCAAGGCAGTCGATTCTAGGACCCAGCAATCGGTCACAGATCTGGCTAATCCTTCGAATACGAATTTTGTGGAGGCTGCCACTATAAATTCAAACTGGCTTTCGATCATGCCTGTGGTGGAATTGACTGCAAATCAGCTCAAGGTGCAGTCGATTCCAATTCGTGTAGGCAATGTGATGAGCAGCTCGAATATACCGACTCGCAGAGGCACTATTTTCATCTTTAACGTGTGCGTATTCAATAAACCCAGTGAGATGGCTGGTGCTGAGGTATTATGCGAGGAAGGGAAGTCGATACTATTGACGAAGCTCCATGGTCAGAAGATATTAAAGATGTACGTCGAAGTTCCATGACGTCTGCTATCCTCTAATTAGAGACTATCTTGTCGAAATCTGCTTCTTATTTGTCCCTTCAAGCAGGTCAAGCAGCGCTTTCTTCGGATCTTTCGCCTGCACGACTCCTGATGCCACAAGCACGCCTTGCGCGCCAAGTTTCAATGCTATTCGCACGTCCTCTCCGGTCTTCACGCCTGCTCCTACCAGCAGCTTGCTCTTGCCCCCCACTGCCTTCACGGACTCTCTGATGATATCCGGTTTGGCTTTTGACACTGAGACCTCGCCTCCAATCAATTCCGGAGGCTCAACAGCGATAAAGTCCGGCGACACTTTTGCTATCTTCGCCGCTTCCTTGCTGTCCTTTGCGCAGACCACAGTCACAAATCCCATCCGTTTTGCTTCTTCTACTGTCTCTTTGATGTGCTCAATCGGCACTCTCCGTTCAGAATGGTTGAGCAGCGTCCCTACCGCTCCGTTGCATCGCACAGTCTCTATCAGTGTAGCTCCTGTGTGTGCCCCATAACTTTCAGGATCAACATGTTGGGCAAATAGCGGGAGTGTCGTGTCTTGTGTAAGTCTGAACAGGTCTGCTGCTTGCGCTGCTATGGCGATCCCCGCCTTGTATTTCGTCGACGCCTTCTGGAGTTCTCGCACCAGCATCTCGGCGTTCACGTCGCTTCCGCGCTCATAGGTCTTGAGGTTGATTATTATGAGGGGGGTTGGTATTGTCATTTGATCTCACTCTCCTTTTTCATTTGTTTTTCTGATATATAGTAAGTGTTTGGCCATGTATTCTGCCAGTGGTCTCAACCGTGAGTGCAGTTTATTAATAGTTGCGGTCGTTGATCCAGTGCTGCACATCTCTTCATTTAGGTGTTTGCCGGAGTCTGTTCCGATTATGAGATAATTGATGCTGTCCGCGATCTGCATGAGGTAGACCTCTTTGAAGTTCTTCAAAAAAAGTATTTTGATCTTCCCATGCAATCTGCCTTCATGGATATAGTTTGTTATGAAGTATCCTCCTTTATCCAGCTTGTTTTTCACGTCGGTGAAGAACTCTTGTTCCACAAAAGCCTTTGCTAGGTTGCCTTCATCGAATGCGTCAAGGACTATGAGGTCGTATCTTTGTGGGCATTCTTTCACGAACTGTATCCCATCCGCTTGGTGTACTGTGAGGTTCTTCTGCCGTAGCGAGAAATGTTCTTCTGCGATCCTTATGATTTCTGGGTCTATCTCTACTCCATCGACAAGTAGGTCTGGATGGAACTCTGCCAGCTGCCTAGTCATCGTCCCGGCCCCAAGGCCTATTATCAGTGCTCGCCTCATCGGCGCCATGTACGGGAATAGATTGATGAAATTCCAATAATGCCCTTCTAGCGGCTCGACAAGGGAGTTGTCTTTTTGGTACACGCTGTGCGTCTCGGTCAGCGCGTTTATCTTGAGTATCTTCTTGCCGTCATCTTCAAACACGAATATTGTGTTCCGTCCAGAATTCGTCTTCTGCATAAGCTTCATTTTGATCGCTTGCTTCTTGGTGGATGTCGGTTTGGCGCCGTTTTATATCCTTTGCCTTCTGCCTTTTTTCCGCCAATAATGCTCTCTATCATGACAGCCTCTTCTTTTCCGCTAGACAAGTCGCGCACAGTAACTTTTCCTGCTGTGACATCTTTAGGCCCAACGATCACCACTTTCTTGGCTCCGATCGTGGACGCGAATTGCATTTGTTTGCCAAGCGCCCGTCCAGTCAGGTCCCATTCCACGCGTTGGCTCTGCCGCAGCGCTGAGACTATCTCTCGGGCCTTATCTCGTACAGTATCATCAACTACAGCCACATATACTTCAGGCTGCCCGCCTGCCGCAGGCATCAGGTCTTTGTCTTCAAGGACAAGCTGCACTGGCGTCAGCCCAATCGCCATCCCCGTGGCAGGGCACGGCTCTCCTCCGAAGTTGCCTATCATCGTGTCGTACCGTCCGCCTCCCGCCAAGGCTCTGTATTTGCCTTCAACATCGAATATTTCGAACACTGTGCTTGTGTAATAGCTCAGTCCGCGTGCGAGCGGCAGGTAAACCTTGCAATAATCCCGCTCTAGAAGTCTGAACACTGCTTTCAGCTCTTCATAGCCTTCTTTTGCCATGGCGTTGAGTTTGAGTTTTCCGATGCTATCTAGGTCAGGCAGGTCTAGTATCTCGACTACTTTCGAGGGGTCATTCACACCTACTGATTTCAACAGCTCGAAGAACTCCTTGTCTTCGAGCTTCTTGCGCTTGTCGATGGCGGCGATCGCTTCTCCGATCTGTGCGCTAGTCACAAAGTCTGATACTATTCCTTGCAATAGCTTTCGATTATTGATCTCGACTGTGAAGTCTTTGTTGGTAAGCCCAAGCGATCTCAAGCATCCGATTGCAACGTTGATGACCTCCGCGTCAGCGTCTGGCGAGTCTGATCCGAACAGCTCCACTCCGAACTGGTGGAATTCTCGCAAGCGTCCTTTCTGCGGTCGCTCATATCGCCAATTTTTTGTTCCGTAGCACCACTTGACTGGTTTCTGGCAGCTCTTCTGTATCGCTGTGAACATCCGAGCTGATGGCACCGTCATGTCGAAGCGCAGTCCGAACTTCTCGTCTCCTCTCTGCTCCAGCATGAATATCTCTTCTTTTGTCTGTTCTCCTTCCTTCTCAGTCAGCACTTTCAGCTCTTCAAAGACTGGTGTCTCTATCGCGCGAAAACCGTACCTGGAAGCCACATCATGGAACTTCCCAAGTATCGTGTTGAGCTTTGACAGTTCATCTGGGTAGTGGTCTATCGTGCCTTTTGGTTTCGCGAACATGGGTCGTGAAGTTGCATCATTGGTATTTAAGGGTTGTTCTGCCTTCATGGGTTCTTCCTCCGTTCTAGCTTCCTCATCGCCTTCTTGGCGATACCATACGCAATCCTAGCTGCTTCTTCGGGTGTTTTTGCAGTCATCACTATCATTCTTTTTCTCTCATCGATGTATTCTCCCGAGAGTCTATCTGACCATCCGCCAGTTCTGTCGAGCGCGATGATAGGTATCCCTGCTTGATAGGCGATGGCAATCTCGGTGAGCGTGCCGCTTCCACCGCCGATCGTGATTATCGCATCGCATGAGAGCACCAGCGTGAACTCTCGCCCACCGCCTCTCTCAAGCCCAGTCGGTATCACGACCGTCGCTGCATCGTTGTATATTTCCTTGCCTTTGCCGTATGTGACTCCGATTGTCAGCCCTCCGATTTTCTTGGCCGCTAGCGCTGAGATAGTAGGGAGGGAGTCGTAGTCCTTCTCTGCTCCGAATATTACTGCGCATCCGAGCCTCGCTAGCTCTGCCCCGGTCCTCTCTGCTGCAAGTTCTAACTCTGGCCCGTATCTTAGGTCTGCGGCGCTTCCCATCACTCCGATCTGAGGTATCATCTTCTGTCACCTCTAAGTCTAATTCTCTGGCCTATGCTCGCCAGTATCTGGTCTATCGGATTGGTCTCGGACAGCAGCTCGATAAGCCTTCTGTTGTATGTTTCGCATAGCTTTGCTGCTTCTTCCTCTCTTCCCGATGGTATGCTCGCCCAGTTTTGTAGGTTCTCAGAATATGGGATGAACCATCGTTTTCTGTCAGGCGCGCAAGCGGCTCTTCCATCGATGAGGAAAGCGTCCCTTAGTTCTATCCATTCATATAGTTCCATCGTATATGCGCATTTGAGATTCCATCTGGCGCTCAGTCTTTCCTTGGCCCGTCTGCCGCACACTCCAAGATATACGCAGTCTATCGCGATTGATCGCTTCTCGAGCATTTCGCAGATTTTCTCGATTGTCCCGCCGTCGAAGGCCCCACAGTCAGCCACTGCGATAGGGCCTCTTGTGTCGATGAAGCCGATCTGATCATAGATTGAAGGGCAGTTTTGGCGTGGACCAATCGTTGACTCCTTCGTTACAGGGTCAGTGACTCTGGTGGCTTCAATGGTATAGTCGGTCCTTGGGGCGTAGATTCTGTCAAGGCTTACTACCGGGCAAGGCTGGTTTTCTATCATCTGCTCGATCTTGGCGCAGATCTCTATCGCTAGGATCGCTTTAGTTCTGGCTTTGCCTTCGACATATCCAAAGAAGAACTTCAAGAATTCGTTCTCCATACTCCTGATTCTCCTGCGCTGATAAGGGGCTACAGGTAACTTTAGTTTTCTCTCTAACGTCTCAACAACGTCTCTTGTCACAAGATATGTGAAGCCGATCAGCGCTTGGTTGCGCGTCTGCCTCGATGTTTTCTGTTGTTTGTTTCATGGTTCTTGCCTCCATTGTTTTTTTTTATCATCACCTCAAAAAATAGAAGAGTGTCTGCGGTTATTTTCGCGCAGATATCAATGCTGATGGGCGCGATTGGTATGGCTGCGACTAAATGCTTCCAGATAAGGTATCTCAAAGATATCAATGACTAGAGGTAGATCTGCTCTACAAATGAAGGCAATCAGCGCTTTTCACGCTTGATCCGATCGTGATTTCTTGTGTCATTCCTGCTGGTAAGTGCCGGAGGTTTTTATGCTTTCTGTATAATCCCTTAGTCCATCACAAACATATTTATAATGAATCAGTGGGCGAAACAGACCATGAGAATCCGCTACGCTGCTGTTATATTGATGTTGACAATGCTCCTTCTCGCCTCTTGCGTGGATCTGAGATCTCCTGCCCGGAGTGTGCAACCATCCTCTGCTTCATCTCAAGTATCACCTCCATCAAGAGAACCTGCCGGGGATGCGCAAAAGACCGCGGCTCAACCTGGATCCCAAATTTCGCCCAAAGAATGGCCGTTCAATCCAAAGTCCTGGGTCTTCCAGTTGCAGCAGACCAAGATTGATGAGTTGTTGTCGTATCATCCTGATGCACTGGTCGCGGATATCGATGATTCCGCTTTCACGAAAGAAGATATCGAAAGATTCCATTCGGTGGGCACGAAAGTGGTCTCTTATCTCTCGATAGGAGAAGCCGCTGAATGGCGTGCCTATTGGAAACCGGAATGGACAACTGACCAAAGTTCAAGACCTTCATGGCTTGAGCTTGTCAATCCAGAGTGGAAGAGCTATAAAGTGAAGTACTGGGATCCCGGATGGAAAAAGCTTGTGTTCGCTGATCTGGATCGTATCGTCGACCGCGGATATGACGGTGTGTATCTTGACATAGTCGACGCTTACGTCTATTTTGCTGAGAAAGGCGAGAAGGGAACAGACCGGTCGATGGTGGACTTTGTCAAGGAGATCTCGTCCCGCGCAAAGAAGAAGAATCCAAACTTCATGATAATCCCTCAGAATGTGCCTGAGCTGACCGCCTTTCCGGATTATATGGAGAAGATCGATGGGCTTGGCAAGGAGAGCACCTTCTGGAACATAGACGAGCCGTTCGCTGTCGAGAATGCCGAGTATATCGGTTATTTGGACAAGGCCGTCGCTAACGGCAAGTTCGTCCTTGCCATCGACTATCCGCTCGAGATCGCTCATAAATGCGATTTCATCAAGAACGCGAAGATGCACGGATATGTGCCTTACGTCGGCCCGAGGTTGTTGGACAAGCTCGAGACGCAGCCAAACTGTGAGTGATGGAGTATAACCCGGAAAAGAAAGCTGAACACTTTGCCGACCTTTTAGCCATGACGATGTTCTTATCTGTCCTCTCGCGCGGTTCCGGATCGATACTTCCCCATCGTGAGATGCGCCTTGAATGCACGCAGCTGGCCTTCTGAGAATGGGGTATAACAAGAGGCGATCTCTTTTGGGGAATAACCCGCTCTCAGTAGGGTGATGGCATCATTCTTGTTGATGGGATCAAGCGTGTTTGTCTTTGGAGTCTCCTGTGCGTGGTCCGCGACAGCAGCGCATCGGTCGGTTGTGATCTCCTCCAAAGTTCTGGTCCGTTCATACGACGATCCTAGGTGCGTTCTCTCCGGAAGTCCATCGCGCATGATCTGTGCGAAGGGCATGAATTTGGCCCGCAATGCCTTGAGTCCTTTGATGAAATCGCGTGCTAGCGGCACATACACCGAGATCCTCTGCCGCCCATCGACTTCCTCTGAGCGCAGGCATGACTGTAGAGAACTTTGCATAATTCATCCAGTGGCTTGATTGTCATACCTAGTTTTATC
>JBBSWF010000088.1:0-7705 GCA_038046365.1 Nanobdellota archaeon | reverse complement strand
AAAGCAAACTTTCTCATTCTTCAATCGAAAATCACGGACCAATCTTACTGTCTCCACATTGATGGATATCCATCAAGGAATCTGGATCCTCATCTCCCCTTCCCGCTCACCAGCTCATACGCCCTCTTCCAAAATCCCGGATCGTCCTTGGAACCATGGGCCCCTTCCAATAGATCCCATCCACGGTTCTTAACAGACTTCAGGATCGGATGAAGCGTCTTCTCGGCATGCCGAAGCGACGTCACAAGCACAAACCTCTTGCCAAGCCGCTCCGCTTCTTGCGCGACAAGATAACCGAGAGGCTGATTCGACGCATCCAGCGCCATATATTCTTTAAGCGGTCTGAACAACTCTCTCACAGTACGATCCGCAGACTCTTCGATGAGCATATCCCTTAGCACCTCTTCGAGCTTGCCCACCGAATCCTGACCGAATGAGCGCATGTATATAAGGACCGACTCGTTCAACGATTCCAATCCTCCCTTATCATCGCTAGGAAGATGATGATATCCCATGATCTCGAAGCATCGCTTCAGCCGGTCATCACACTCGATGCCGACCTCATCCTTGACCCTACCTGCCATTTGCTGGATATAATCTTTGACCATCCCATATCTGATCGCATCCAAAACCTCGGCCTGCAGCGCCTCAGAATTCCCCGACTGACTCTGCGGGAAGAAAACGTCAGTGATAACCAAGTCGCTTGAGGTGATCTTCGCGATAGCCTCATCGTAGTCGATCGCGTACTCCACTATCTTCCTCTCAAATGCTGACCGGGCTGCATTCCTATATACCTCCTGGTCTTCCACGACGAGCAACTTCTCTATATCGGCCATCTGTATCCCACCTCTGAAACACTTATTCTATTAAATGTCCTTCATTTAAAAGGATAAAGCTATTAACAAATATCACCGCGTATACCGGAGTGTCATTCTTGGTGATTATAGGATTAATCATTATTCTAACGAGATATGCATTTTGATTTAACAAACAGGTTTCTAAACAATTCTGAAGCGCAGGTATGGCGATAGGCATCAGGGGTCCCGATGTCGAACCAGGCATCAGGGATGTATGAGGCGACTTTCTTCTCAGACATGATCTTGTCTATATAGGCCTGGAAGCCTCCTTCGAAAGATTGCGCTCTTCTGATAAGGCCCGACTTGAGGATCGAGATTCCACCATCGATATAATGATGTTCAGCATCCTTTGCTACTTGGGCTGAGTCTTTGAATGCTAGGACTTCTCCGCAGGCGACCTCTACCACTCCGTACCCCATCCACTCGTTAAGTTTTGGAGTTACAAGAATCAGGTCATACCTTTTCAACATTTCTTTCAAGACAGGCATACATCCTCGCAGAGGAGAGATATTGTCACAGCAACTCACTATGATCGGTTCATCAGGCGACACTAAACTGTCAAGATGGATCAGGGATTGGTCGTAGGGCGTTCCTCTTGCTATTGGAACGAGCTCCACTCTACTATCTCGGAGACAGTTGTTGAACTGGCTCCTGTGTCGCTCAAGCATGGTGATGCACACCTTTCTTGTGGATTTGCTCAGATATAGAGAAGGAATAGGCTGATTGGTATTGTAATTATTTTAGGATCTGTTTTGAATTGGGTCTTGCTTATCAGGCATCCTTTGCCGAATTTTCTTAGCGCTATGTAATCTGTTGAGGTGATTCGATTTTGGTAACAGACATCGAAGGCGTAGGCTTTGTTCTCGTGTTTTAGCATGTAGTCGATTTCGTGTCCTTTGCTTGTTTGCCAGTAGTATATGTGATCTGAAACGTCAAATAGGTCGGTTGGTTTGAGGTTGTAGGCTGCTCGGGCTAGGTGGTCTCCAACAACTCCTTCGATTAGTTTGGATTTATTTTCGCTTGCGCCTAGGAAGGTGATAGCCGCTTTGAAAGAATCGCCTGCTGGATTTAGCGACCATGATCTTAGTGCGTGGAAGATAAAGGGGTTGATTATGTGGATCTTTTTGTCGCTTGGGTTTTTTGGTTGTAGTTTGTCGTCTATTTTATGGAAAACATCTAGTATGAACATGCTTTGAAGGATGGATATATATTGGGGTACAGTGGGGGCGGAGGGAATATCATTTTCTTTTGCGATATTTCGCCAGCTCACTCTGGAACCTGCGCGTGAGACTATTGAAGAGATAATCTGTTTAGCAGTCCTTTCATCTCTTCCTACTCTGCTTATATCCCCCATCAATTGTCTAGTATAAAGCTCATAAAGCGTTTGGGGGATCTGGTGGGAGTTCGCGAAGCTGTTGACAGCAAACATTATCCCTCCTGTGATCAAGTATTCATCGAGTATCTTGTCTAGCTCAGACATAAGAGGCAATAGGGCATTTAGTGTTTTTGGCAATTCTCCACGCGCCAGGAGAAGAAACTCTGCTGACCTGATTTTTTGGTCATCAAGTTTGAGCGATTGAACTTTTGTATACAATCCGGGGTTTCTCATCGCGACATATTCTCCGAATTTCATCGGAAGAAGTATCTTGTGTGTAGATATCCCTTCTTTTTCACCCGTTCTGCCAGGAAGTCTTTCTGTGCTGTGTTCAATATCTAATGAGTGTGAGCTTGTGAGGTATATGGTGATTTTTGTATTGGTATACTGGTCGATGAATCTCTTTATCGCAGTCTGCCATCCTGGGATTGCTGATATCTCATCCAAGAAGATTATGATTCTATCTTTACTTAGGGTTCTGTTCCATTTGTAATAGCTTTCAAGAAGCTCATGCAATATTTCAGGTGTTCTGATCAGATCACAAGCATAGTAAAGGATGTTGATGGGGTTAGTGTTTTTATCAAGCAGATCCTTGATAGTTATCTTTACAAGGGTCGTTTTTCCAACTTGACGAGGTCCTCGGACACTATAAATCACGTCACGGTCAAGAGGCATGTACTTTATGATCCTAGGCTTCCACTTCACTGTAGCATTTTGATACTCTTTTAGCTTGGGGTCTTCACTGATTGAATCTTTGTTAGCCCACCAGGGGTTTTGGACAGCTATTTTGCTTATCTCCATGTGAATATTAGAATATTGACTTCTTTATAAATGTGTGGATATTGAAGTATACACTTGTTTATAAATAGATAGATATTTGGATATATAACCTAGTCCATTCCGACGATAGCAATAAACTTTTCCTTTAACTAAGGAAACTTTTACCTGAAATTTTCCTACTCTCCAGACCAATCTGGATACAATCCCCGTTCTCAAGAACGGAAAATTATATCCTTTATAGGGAAACAGACGCCTTTAGCACAGACTTGATCTCGGAAATCACTTCTTCTTGCCTATCCTTATCAGACATCCGGACAAACTTGATAAGGAGATCGCGAAGCTCATCGCTTTTGAGAAATTTCACCTTATATCCTTCTGTGATGAAGTAGAATCTGTATACCCCATATTTTAGCTCTTTTATGATGATGCCCCCCACCACCCCTACGATCTTGCCCTTCTTTGGCTGATCCTCAAGGGTCAGCATCAATTCGAAAACCTCAACTGATTGGCCTTTGAACCTCTTATTGACCTCTTCCTCAAGGCCCTTTGTGATAATCACTTTTGCCATCGTTTCCGCGCTGACGCAATCGCCTCGCGTACATTGACAGTATCTTTCTCATCGAACAGGAGATCATGCAGTTGCCTTTCCTTTGCGCTCTTGTATAACCTTTCCAGAATATCAGAGTACGACTCCCCTTTATCTCCAAACTCCCGGATCTTATCTCGCACTTCCACTGAGACAGAGATTGTGGTGTTCATAACTATTATGATTATTATGGAGTTTATAAAAGTTATGGATTTAAAAGAGAGTCAATGCTGGTGAGGTAGCTATACGAGAGGAAATCAGTTTTCGGATATTTGAGGCAGTAATTTCCTCTGGACATAGGCGCGGATTAGACATATGGCTATTCACTTCCGCGCCTATAAATAGCCCTTCTGACCAGAACATACCATATTATATACCTCCCCCGCAGCCATCGCGCCATGGCAAACTCAAAGAATCTCTTGATCGCGCTCGCGGTCCTCTCTGTCATCATGATGCTGACACTGTCATCCTGCTCGAAGAAGGCGGTTGAGCCAGACGCTACAACGGCAAATGAGACCGCGAAGGCAGTTGAGCCAGCCGCGGCAAGCGAGCCAGCGAAGACCGAGACGCCAGCTGCACCAGCTGAACCTGCCAAGCCGACAGAACCAGCCGCACCAGCAGCCGTAGAACCTGCCAAGACAGAAGCTGCCTCTGAGACATCGACCGAAATGCCAAAGACCAAGTCCGAAGACGGACGATTCAAGCTATCCTACGAGCCAGCCACTGATAAATACAACAAGGAGATCGAGACATTCTTCAAAGACACCGCATACCTTGACAACTTCACGTCCGGTGTCAGCGACCTCGTGAAGCTGCCTCAAGACGTGCCGATCATAGTCAAAGAGTGCGGATCAGCTGACGCGAAATACGACAAGACTGGCAAAAAGATCACCCTCTGCTATGAACTCGCCGGACACTTCTCAGACATAATATCATCAAATGAATCCGGAGTGCCAGACGAAGAGATAGGCCAAGCAGTCATGGACGCCACAGTCCACGCGCTTCTCCACGAGATGTCACTAGCGACGATCGATCTTAACAAGCTGCCCACAGGAGGGAATGAAGAGACCGCCGCGGACAAAGTCTCAACACTTCTCCTGCTGCGCGCAGGACCTGAAGGACGAGACCTCTCGATCATGACATCGAGCGTCTACTACATCGAAGGCATGCTCGACAACTCCGCCAAGATACCATACTGGAGCAGCCACAAACCAGACGGACAGAGATTCCTAAACATGATCTGCTGGACCTACGGCAACGACCCAGAAGGCAGCCAGGACATCATCGAAGCAGGATACCTGCCTGCTGAGAACGCGGACGCTTGCGTCGCAGAGCTCGACAAGATAGTCGCGTCTCATGGCAAGGAGCTTGAGAAATACCTCAAATAAGAACTTTTAATGATCCCTCCCTGCGGTCGGGATCTTAAAAGTTCTTAAGAGGATTCTTATAAAGGACTGGAATTGAATAAACACATTATAGTACCCGCGGACTGGCAATCATGATAGAGTTCAACCCAGACGGCAGCATAAAACTCCCGACCGGAATGGCGCGGGAGAAGAAAGACTTCGAAGACCGCATGCGCCTAGGCAGATGCGTGCACATCCGCAAGGAAGTGGTCTCAAAGTGGGCGCCGAAGAAATGCATGCTCCACATACGCGTGTCTGAGAAAGTGCCCACTGTGGATGTGATGATGCTGCCTTACAAGGGCTTTGTCTCGAACACGATAACTCCGACGAAGTTCATCAAAGACAGCGAGCGGGAAGCCAAAGTCGAGATCGGGTCGGAGTTCCGGCGATGTTCAGATTGCGACCTGCTAATCAAGAGATTCAGCGAGCAGCTAGAAGGCAACAGCATAGTGGACGACGGCAACTGCGAGACAAAGAGGCACGAGCAAGAATTCTGCGAAGAGGATTATTTTGATTGAGCAATGACATCCTCTTTCTGGAGAATGAATAACCAGGTCCTGGTCTTATTTCCTGACCCTTCCTTCGTAAGCCAGACCACCCACGGTAGCTAAAAAATGGACCTGGCTCATACTTCCAACACCACTTTGTGCGATCACAAAAGCAAGCTTTCTTGAAGGGTGCGAAGTCTCCAAACTCGGAACGTATAAACCCTCCTGGGTCAACATTTGTGATCCCCATTCGTCATCTAATCCATGCAAGGCCAGATCATAACTAGTACTGGGAATCCTGTATTGCCCATACCTGATCTTATCAAAAGCGGGGAGCGCTTGCTTGGTCGGAACCTCTTTCCCGACAAGTCCTTCAAGCGTATCGAAATAAGAGGATAGCTGCTGGAGAATAATGTTTGTTACGTCTTTCCTTGCAGGAATATAATCCTCAAATACGGCCCCTGCGCGGAGATCCACTCTCTCGAGCTTAGCTATATAGACCAAAGGATAATCAGAAATCCCTTTAAACTCTCTCTCACAAGTTGGACATGTGTGCTCCATCTGAACACGGATTTTCTTAGATATATATAACCGTTTCTGCCCATAGATCACTCCGAATCCATGAAGACCGCGGTTCCCCCGTGAATACCACGCGCCAATTCTATACTCCTATATAATGTTCTATCCTCATCCTTATGACCTTACCGTACCTAAAACCATCAATGGCACACGGGATTGTCCTGGTGACTGGAGGAACAGGGTACATCGGATATCAGCTATGCAAACAGCTGGCTAAGGAAGGGTACGAAGTCACAACACTCTCCTCTAAAGGACAACAGTCCCCTGCGGCAAATCATCTGCGCCAGTCGGCACGCATAATAAAAGCGGACCTGTCTGACCTTGTCAGCGCGTCATCAATTACGCCTGAGATCGCCAAAGCAGACTACGTGATACACCTGGCGGGACTAAACAGCGCCACAAAATCGATGGGGGACCCAGAATCATACGAACGGGTCAACATAGACGGGACACGCAATCTAATCAGCCTAATCTCACAACATGGCGCGCCTAAAAAGATAATCCTCGCCTCTTCAAGAGCAGTATACGGCGAAGGAGCCTATCGATGCCCTGAAGGGCACGTCGTCTATTGCGAGCCGCGATCGCCAAAACATCACATCGATCGCAGGTTCGAGCCAGTATGCCCACAACACGGAATAGACCTAAATGAGTTCATCCCATCCAAAGAAGGCCAACCTCCCAAGCCAGTATCAATATACGGGGCGACGAAACTCAAGCAGGAAGAACTCGTATCCGGCAGCGGATTTCCCTACCAGATATTTCGCCTCTCAAACATCTATGGCCATGACACCCGGATACCAGGACACAGCGCCGGCCTAGTTAACTTGCTCACAAATAGAATCATCGCCGGAAAAGAGATCACAGTATATGAGTCGGGAGGGATAAGCCGCGACTTCTTCCACGTCGGCGACGCAGTGAAGATGATAATCTCATCGTTAAACAACGATCCTATCCAATCCCCCATACTGAACCTGGGATCTGAGCAAAGGATCAATCTAGTCGACCTGGCATATGACATCGGAAGCCATCTAGGAATAAGACCTCACGTAAACACCCCGTCAAAACTCATGTTCGGAGACGTGCGCAACGCAGCTAGCGACACAACACTTCTCCACAAACATACCAATCCATCATCACTTATCAGCCTGGAAGAAGGGATAATGGACATAATCGACACACACCTGCTGGCGATACAGAAAGCGGCGTGAATCTTTTCTGTCAAACCGAGGATATCAGCGGGGCTCAAGTGAAAATATCAGAATATCGAAGAGGATCTTCCGGCACCGGCCGGATAGCCGGGCCTACAATCCCTATTCTCTACTAGTTTTTCCGACGCGCCCCGTGACTATTCCGTCTTGGATAGAAGTCTTCCGACTTTTCAGCCGAAACTCATCTTAATTCTCGAGTTGAAGAAAGAAATGCGCCCCGTGCCCAAAGCACGGAGCGCCACTCTGACCTGATGATATAACAACGCTCGCTGAAGATCACCATCAAGCGTGGCCTGATGATGAGTCCGAGTTATAGCTGAAGGTCAGAGTGTTTTCCTCCTTTTTATAGCTTTGCCACATGATCTCCTATCCCCCACATTCGACAGTTGGAAGTCAAAAGTTGTGATTTTCGATCAAATTCGTGGT
>JBBSWF010000087.1:0-6811 GCA_038046365.1 Nanobdellota archaeon | reverse complement strand
AGTCAACAAGCAGCTCATCAAATGTAGTCAATAAAAAACGACCTTAAGTCAGGTAAGATCCTCAAGAAACTTAAACGAGAAAACCTACGCGATCACATGAATGACCTTGAACTCATCTTCTCTATGCTTGGAGAAAAAATGACAACCGAGATAACAAAGAAGGATGACATCCAGGGATTCGGCGAGTGCAAAGTAGCCTCGATCCGGGGAGGTCGAGTCGCAGGCATCGCACGCGAAGAGGCCGAAAAGGAACTTGGAAGACCAGTCTTGTCGCCAGAAAATTACATTACCGAGCCGGAAAAAGAGAAGAGGAAAAGATTGTATCAAAAGGTTTAATGTCTTTGAATGGAGTGATTCCATAAAAGATATCCTGAGACTCATATTGGGACACTTATTCTTTTGAAAGTTTCCAGAAAGTATCAAAATATGTCTCAAAGCTTCTTACTGCATCTTCGCTTTTGATATAGAAAGCTATTGGATTTTTCATCCACAAGATCATAATAACGGTTTCTTTATAGATAAAGATGTGCATATTAGTCATCAAATATCTTGGCAAGTAATTTACTTCTGCCAGTTTAAATGTTTCAGATTCTATACTACCTTTTGTATCTGCATTTGCAAGCATCTTAACTCTAATTTCTTTCAGTGCTCTTTCTGAATGGAATTCCTTAAAAAAAGGCCTTACTCCAAGAATATCCTCTTCATACATAGCCCCTATTACATGATACTCTTCGTTTGGCTGGAGTTCATTAAGCATGCTAAAAAGCATATTTTTTATTGATTGAAATCCATTGTAGATCACTGCTTCAGGAGTGTTGTCTTTTGGAATAAGACTTTCGAGCTCGGGGAGAGCTTTTTCAATCTCTGCTTTTTGCAATTCTAATAATTTGGTTTTTTCATTTACATAGTCTAAGATAGTCTTAGGTTCCATTGCCTTGAAATATTTTACTTTGCCTTTGACAATATGGCCAACTAAACCTTTTTGCTCTAATCTGTAGAGAATCTTGTATATCTTAGAATAAGCTACATTTGACTTTGTTGCTATCGGGCCTGTTTTAGTGGATCCAAGTTCAACTAAAGCAAGATACACTCGAGTTTCAGCTTCTGTAATCCCTATATTTTCAAGCAGTTTTGGATCCATACCATGCTTAATGTTTTGAGACTATAAGAATCTTTCTAACTATATATCCCCTAGGGGGTACATAGTAATTAAATAGTTAATATGTTACTATTATAGCATAACAAATAAACAAAAAATATGGGGTGTGAAACTAAATGACAAACACAAAAAAATTCACATTGGAAGAAGCTGTTCAGGAATTAAGAAAGCCGGAAAACAGAGTCAGCCATGAAGCTTTCGGAATAGCATGGTATGATGTTTTTACTAATTTAGAGGGTCCTGCTGATTCTGCAATCACAGAGCTTTTCGCAGCAGTTCCTTTATATGTGATTGAAAAAACAGAAGGACTTACCCCTGAAGCTAAAAAATATCTTGAGGCAAGAGTTGCAATCAAGACAGAAAGGGGGAACAGAACATATAATGCCAACTTGGATACAACTGAGCGTATATCTGCAGAATCCAGATTAAGAGAAACAGAATTATATCTTGAATATTTGACAGGTTTACCAAGATTTAGAGATCGGGCTGTACAATTTGCTGAGCAGTTTATTTCTGGATTAAAAGGGGGTAGTAAACTCCCCTATGAAAAGCTTCTTGGATTCTGTGCACACAACCTCTTTAATGTTGATCCTGATGATCGGGAGTTTAATCCTCTTCTGAACGGGGATGCTGATCGAAAAGTCGAGGAAACAGTAATCGGATGCGCAAAAAAAGACGGAGAACAAAGTTTGCATTATGTCTGCCATGTTTATCGTAATGGTGTGGGCAAAAGTGGTTTATTCCCACATAGAAATCCCCATATCTGCGTAATGGAGATGTCTACTCCAAAATCAATTCGTGAAAAAGCAATCCAATACTTAAGCGAGATAATAGAAGAGAAAAAGGCACAATATGTCAAATCCGCCTAGAAGAATAGCGAGGGGTGGATTGTGAACAACGCCGGACTGCTGTCCGTCTAGTTCAAATCCACTGCGTTGGATTTGACACTGTACACAAGGATTGGAATAGCGAGGGGTGGATTTGAACCACCGACCTGGGGGTTATGAGCCCCCCGGGCACTCCTGACTGCCCTACCTCGCTGACTTGATAGATGAAATTCGTGGAGTGTTTATAAGCCTTTGCCGGGGAAACTTATTTATAGAGACGAACTCGGGGAGGATATCATGTCCCTCGACAAAGTAGCACCGTTATCATCAAGCTTCATGGCGACGTCAATGATTGGATTCTTTGTATCTTTCTACTACATATGGAAACTAGATGAGACCTGGGGATTCACACTGTGCCTGCTATTTGTGTTCATGTTCATCGCATCGATGATCTCCATGCGACGCGGCATGATCGATGGGCAGCTCGCGCCGCGACCGAAGAAATGAACCATAGCTGACGCGATCAGAAGCCAACTGGATCATCGCAGTTAGTTTTTTATAATGGCCCGGGATTGCCAGTGATACAATGAGATGGATGGTAGTGTTATTTGTGGTCCTGTCTTTCATGATATCATCATGTGAGACTCCAATCGATGCCGGGATCAATTCAACTGATGAAGGAGCTGAATCAACAGCTCATATAGTAGAGATCGTTAAGAATGACACTCCTGCTGCGTCTCCAATAACACCTGTCCCTGACGTACCGGCGCCTGCTGCACCAGACCCTGTAACGCCTGCGACACCAGTCTCACAGCCAGCCGCAGCGCCTGCTCCTGAACCGACTCCTGTCCGGCCAGCGCCTAAACCCTCGCCTTCTTCGACTACTCCCTCGGTCGCTGAGTCTGATATTGGACCTGCGCCTAAATTATCCCAGGCGAGCCTGACAGATCCGTTGAGCGAAGAAGCGAAACTGCTTATTGCAAGAGCAGATGAGAAGATCAAGAGCTATGATTTTATGTACGCCCCCCCGCCAGACAACCTGGCTCGGGACAAATACTCCATCAAAGGGACACGGATGAGGATAGAGCTGTTCGATAGAGGATGGTTTAATCCAGACACCCACATGACTGCAGTATACATCGACGCCCCCACCAAGACCGCCACCGGATTCTGCGAGGACAACCGTCTGACACACTGTCCTGACCCGTCTCGGCGGTTCCCGCTATCTTATGACAGTTATGCTATCAAGACTCCATACCAATGGCTAAAAGAGATTCAGTATGGCGTACTTGGTCAGGGAGAGAAATTGAACGAGAGAATGACTCAAAGGATCTCTTACTCAAAAGGCGAAGCAGTGGTCGAGCAATGGCTAGATGAGTACTCCGGCCTTCCGATGAGGGTCAGAATAACCAACAGCACAGGACAATACGTCTACGATTTCCGTGATGTGAACATCAATTCAGTGACTGACTCAGTCTTTGTGCATTCTGCGACCCAGTGATGAGCGTAGTCATTCTAAGACTTCAAATCGAAGCTTCATCGATGATCTGACGCTTGCAGGTTTCACAATTGTGGCTTCTCGCTGCCCGGAGGAGGCATGGCAGTCGGAGCCTCTCCCCCGTGCCATGTGAACCTAGGCCTGACCTTCATCGGATACATCCGCTCATTTGTGTCGTCGACAGCAAGAGCGGCTCCTTTGACCTTCGGCAGACTGTTCACCGCGAAGTCGAGGCCTTCCCTCAAATAGCTCTGCATCAGCTTGCCAAGCGCATCGACATCTATCTTAGCAGTGAGGTGATGAGCGATAAGAATATCAGACTGAGTCATAACGTCAGTGTGTATCTTGCCAGGCTGCTGCGTGGCGAGAATAAGCGACACTCCCGGCTGACGGCCTTCCCTAAGGATTGTTATAAGTCCTTCACTTGCAGATGTCTTGCCCTCAAGAGGCATGAACTCATGCGCTTCGTCGACGACTAGCCAGACCATCGGCTTTTGCTTCTTAGCCTTGGACTCTTCGGTAAGGTAGTGGACTGTCGACTTGATCTGCTCAAACTCCTCAGTCTTTCTCGCGACCATTCTGTCGATGAAGACCCTCATAGCGACGATGCCAAGGACAAGGGCCTTGATCTTCCAGCCTCCTGGCTGCGTAGCGTAGACGCTCATGTCAAGGATCGTGACACGGCCTCCCTTGGCAAGCTCTGAAAGAGGAGTGCCTTCCTTGCTGAACACTCCCCAATTCAGACAGGCAAGGAAGCGGTTCTCAGCCGCGTCCTTGACGTTCTTCTCACTGCGGCCATCAGAGCGGATGGCTGCAAGGAGATCCTGGATATCAAAATTCTCCCCCCGGCTCTTGAGGTCCAAGACGACGCGCTCGATCAAGACTGCTACAGGCTCATTAGGATTAAGGTCGAACGTGAGGAACCAGTCCTCAGGCGCAAGCTCGCTTGGTTTTATTGAGAATGGATAATCAGTGGGTATCCCTTCCGCCTTGTACTGGTTGAAGTAACCGGCCGGCGTAAATACAGTGATGTCTAATCCCTTGCTCTTTAGCTTCCATTCACTGAGTATATCCTCATCCTTGAGGTTTGGATACTTCATCGTCCAATAGACTCCCATAGTGTCCATCATTATGATAGAGATGTTCTGCTTGATCTCTGTAGGAAGATCAGAGATCCCTTCTGCAATTACCCCCATAGTGTATGACTTTCCTCCGCCCCTCTTGCCGCATACAAATACTACATGAGACCTAGTCACATCAAGATAGATGGGATTCGAGAGCGCTGTCACCTGGCCCATCTGGATGTACTGCTTGCCAAGGAATATCGTGCCTAACGTGCCAAACTTCTGCCTATCAGCCTCGTTCCTTCCAAGTATGATATTGTATACCATCAAGGAGCAGTCCTCCACTTTGGCCATTATAAGGTTTTCCCATCCAGCGCATGGCTTTTCCGACGATGAACACACGCCGCAAGTTTTATATCGGGTATCTCAATTCCGGAAAAACATGGCATCCAGACACAAATCCAAGGAAGACTCCAGCAAATTGCAATCCAAGGAGCAGAAACACCTCCCTAAGGAGGGGCCTGCCCAATCCTCGCATGAGGCCTCTAAGAGCGAACCGCCCGATAAGAGTCGGACAGAAGACGACTCCGTGACGATATCTAGCAAGTCATTATTGATCGGACTTGTGGTTGTGATCGCGATCGCCCTCCTCGTGTGGAGATTCCAATCAATGCCAAGCTCGCCATTAGAAACCGGTTCAGACAAACAGACTGCCGTAATGGTCCAAGATGAGCTCGTCGCCAGGGTGAACGGCGAAGACCTGATGAGATCCAGGATTACTCATCAGATGGAACAACTGCCTGCACAAGTCCAGGGCCAGGTATCATTCTCAGAAATACTGGACGCCACAATAAATGAGATGATCCTGATGCAAGAGGCCAAGCGACTGGGAATGGAGACCCAAACTGCAGAAGCCAACGCCTACGTCGCGATCACATTGAACCAGTCAGGGATTACGCGAGATGAGCTGCGCAAGCGCGCACAAAGCCGTGGAATCGATGAATCAGAGATCGTAGAGATATTCCGAAGGCGCTTGACAATAAACGATCTCCTCCAGAGAGAGGTATTCCCAACCATCAACGTATCAGATAAAGATGCCAAAGACTGGTACGAAAAGAACAAGGCAGGGCTTGCAATACCTGAGACTGTCGAGGCAAGGCACATACTCCTCGCACAGCCCGAAGAGGCAAACGCCACGCTTGAACGCGTCAAGAAAGGCGCAAAATTCGAGGACCTTGCCAAAGACCTGTCGATTGATGCTGCAACTGCAGTCAATGGCGGAGATCTGGGCAACTTCACAAAAGGCATGATGGTGCCTGAATTCGAGAAAGCCGCCTGGGACGCCAAATCAGGATCCATCGTCGGACCAATCAAGACCCAGTTCGGATACCACCTAATCAAAATCGTCGGTCACCACAAAGGACGCGAGAAGCCTTTCTCTGAAGTCCGGGACCTGATAATCAAGCAGCTCAAGTCCGAGAGGTCTGAATCAGCATCAAACGCCTACGTCCAGGCGCTGCGACAGAAATCCGACGTGCAGATACTTGTTAAAGACGACAAGAAGCCGACGAATGCTGGAGCGCCGCCAGTGGAAGGGTGAACCGGTCTATGCTCATTATTTTTTCTTTTTTTCAACGATTATTCTAAATGATGATCCGCTTAGCAAAATGGACCCTCAACCGATGCTCTTCTTATCGAAGGGATCGGCCTGCTTGATCTCGCTCTTAACGTAGTCTAAGCTCAGGCGGTGGAGCTCCTTTGAGCAATAAGAGAAATATCCCTCCGGATGCTTGAGGATGAACTCCTCGACCCCGAATTCGATCAGGTGCTTGCTGCATTGCGCGCAACGAGGCTTCCTTGATTCCACGAGCCTGCCCTCGATCGTCCTGGCATGATACATCGTAGACCCTTGGAGGTCCAGGCCAAAACCGTGCTTCACGGC
This sequence comes from Nanobdellota archaeon, assembly GCA_038046365.1. Lineage (GTDB taxonomy): Archaea > Nanobdellota > Nanobdellia > Woesearchaeales > JAGWAF01 > JBBSWF01. Next base: position 321 of record JBBSWF010000087.1, on the reverse strand, counting down.
GTGAGCGATGGCACGCATCTCAGCATGCACAGCATGAGTGCTGCAGATATCCCCGCAGTAAGAACGGACGCAGGCGAACCCTTGGGGAGGGCCATTGGCACCCTTACCGATGACTTTCCCGCCTTTGACTATGATAACACCTCGCTGGTCCTTGTCGCATGAGGCATATCTTGCCTCCTCGACCGCACGGGACATCATTGTGACAGCTTCATCAAGATTTTCTCCGGAGAGTTGTACGGGCATAGGCGGGTGAATTCGGAATAGTATAAAGAGAACTTTGAACAATTCGGTTTTTGACAAAATGATCTATTTCTGATGTCT
>JBBSWF010000086.1:0-17901 GCA_038046365.1 Nanobdellota archaeon | reverse complement strand
CCCGAGGATTCCCTTTGGGAATCCTCCTTAAGAATTCTCATCGCTCAAATACGAATAGTCGTATTATGTATAAACAAATGTGAAAAAATAAAATGAATCCTTGTATTTGTATAGCGCCTTCGAAACAAATACGAATCCTTTAGTTCACTCGACTGTAGGCAGATCTAACTCCGAAGAGACCCCGGTGTCAGGGTTGTCACCCAAGTCGAGCTCTTTCTCGTCGATACCTAGGTCTGATGCCTGGATCGGCTCTTGAGCGGCAGGCGCTGCTTCTGCAGGTTTCGCCTCAATCGGCGCTGTCGCCTGGGCCTCAGGCGCTTTAGGCGTCTCAACAGGCTTAGCAGGATCAGTCACTGCAGGCTGCTCTTGCGTTTTCTTGCCGCATCCAGCGAGCAAGATCATCACCGCGATGGCGGCAATCAATCCAATGGTCGTGACTCTTTTCATCTTCACTCGCCTCCCTCTTCAGAATCTTCAGATGCTGATTTTGCATCCTGTGACCCTCTGTTATCTTTCTCTGCTTTTTTGGCCTCTCGCTCTGAAGCCTTCTCTGCTTTCTTGGCTTCTCTCTCAGCCTCTTTCTCGGCCTTTTTTTCGTCTCTAGACTGCTTCTTGGCGCCCTTGACGCTGTTCTTGATCAATTCTGCAGCAGACTTTATCGAGGACCACGCTCTCTCGAACTCGCCTTCAGCATACTTCTTGCCAGACACTGCAAGAGCAGCTGCCTTGTCGAGCTCTGCCTTGGCTTGCGAGAAGTCCACTGAGATATTCTTATCAGCGGCTTTCGACTCTGCTTTTAATATCACATCTCGAAGCTGGGCGATAGCCACATTGGCGTGCATGTGCAATCGGAGATCCCTGATTCCCTGAATCGCATCCTTCATGCTCTTTTGATCTCCCAAAGCGGCCGCCGTGGCTAATTCATCCTTGGCGGTCTTGGCAGAGTCTAAATCCTTCTGAAGATTCGCAACGTCAACGCCTTTCGACTTGAGCTCGTCTACTCTCTTCTGAAACTTGTCTATCTCTGATCCGGCTACCGCGAGCTTCTCTTCGCTCTCTTTCTTGATTGCTGCCGATTGGCATGCTTTGTAATCATCCTGGGCGCCTTTGAGCTCCTCTTTAGCTGCCTTAGCATTATCTCCTTTGAGGCCGCCGCTCTTGCGGGACTCAACTACAGCCTCTTTGCTCTTCTTGACAGCTTCGCTCACTGCCTTAAAGGCTTCCTGGAACTTAGCGCGGTCGCCTGCAGCAGCCGCATCTTTAACAGATGCCAGGCTAGCATCAAGGTCGGTCTTTAAAACCGCGACGTCCTTCTGCGTGTAGCTTGCCAGAACATCGAGATGTGCCTTTGTTAACTCCACTGCGCACGAAGCGTGCGCATATCGCGCGTCCAAACCCTGAGCCTTGACAGCCTTCTGGTCGTCTTTGCCTTCTTCGGCGAATACGAACGGAGAGACCGCAAGGAGGAGAACGGCGAACACACTGAAAATCTTGTTCATATAGATCTACCTCCAGTTGTCTGTTGTTATTTCGCAAGATATCCGCGAACTATTTATTAGTTATTAAAGGTTATCCTTAGTTAATCTCATACTTTCTTATAGAACTCGAGGCGCGGACTTGGGAAATAAGATTTGTATCTTGGTTCGATAGATGTGTACATGGCTTCTGTGAAATAAGGCCTGTCTATGACCTGGACTAGCTGGTACTGCGGATACTTGCACTCCTTCCTGATCCCCTTATAGAAGTCCCTGCCGTTGCTGATATTGAGGTCGAAATACTTCTCCGGAGGATTATCTCCAATATATTCCAGGCTTGAGAGGATAATCCAGTCCGGATCATACTTCTTGAGCCACTCTTCAGACGGATTGATCATGGTGACCACGGGGTATGTCTTACATGAGGACTTGGCATAATCCTCACAGACTTGAGTAGTGACTCGATCGTCAGAAGACACATTATTGTGCCTAAGCGAGATGATCCTTTGAGTGTCCAGCTTAGCCCCCTCATAAGCGCGGGTGTCTGACAAAGGAGAATACCTAAGCGGCGCCCACAGCGTCGTTGCTACTGTAGCTCCATCAGGGATGTTGTTGAACGACCAGACAAAACCATCATCGATTGTGTCATTGAATTTCAAATCGATCGATATCGTGAACACAAGAGTATACACCAGCATCCCGTACCAGGCAAGACGACACCATTCCCCACATGACTTCATGCGGATCAGGCCGTATCCTGCCGCAGTCGCTATAGCGATGACTGGGAGGAGGGGGATGTAATACCTCTGGCCCTGGACAATCCACCTCCCGACATTGATTGTATACAAAATACCGAAAACCCAAAGAAGCCAAATCGGCCATCTCCTCTTAGCCTGAGTGACCAACACTTTTACGGACCCCAGAAAATACAAGAACCAGGCCCATCCCATCACGAACGGCAAGACCACCACAAACGTGTAGACCCAGGGATAGTTGATCCATCCATGGCCCCACCCCGCAAGCACCTGATTATATCCCAAGACTTCTGTATCGATAAATCCTGCTGATGACGAGTAGGTCCGGATAAGATCCTCGCTGAACCTTTGCGGCTCAATCACTGAATATGGGGTTCCCGCAACAAAGAACGCAATAGAGACAAATGCAGCCAGCCAGAGCCTGACATCGAATAAATACCTGCTCCAATGATCCCCGACTTTTTGAACAGAGAGCACATGGGCTGTGACAATGAATAACGCGGCCGCGGCGCCTGGATATTTTGTGGACGTGGCAAGGCCAAGAGAAACTCCTGCCAGAACGTACCAGACAGTGTGACGGAATCGATAGATATAGACCGAGAAAAGCAAAGTGAGAATCATCCAGAAACACATGGGGACATCAAGGGTGAAGTAATGCGAATCTACTACATGGGCCGGGGCGATAGCGAAAAGAAGGGCCGCCCACAACCCCACTCTCTGATTGTAGAGATTCTGACCTATCTGGTAGACCAGGTAGACGCTCGCGACGCCCATCGCTACAGTGACCAACCTCGACACGAGGAACACTGCCGCGAAATCCTGAGGGTGTGTAGCATAGAACCCGAGAGATGGCACTATCGCAATGATACCTATCTTCGACAGGAAAAGAAGTATCGCGCCCACTAAAAGAACGTGAAACGTCGGATACGCGAAATCATCTGGATTAAAATCCATACCGACCGGATCCATGTTAGCCATATAACTGAACAATCTAGCCTCATCTGGATGGTATGAATACGGATGCCACTGGTTGGGTAATCCCCATCCAACTCCATAAAGCCGGAGAGCAAGAGCTACCACCAGTATGATCGTCAAGAAGAATCTGCGTCTTCTCTTTAGCACCACTTCTAAACCCATCCCACGACGGGCGAGCGATGGGCCATTTAAAAGTTTATGCACAATCTTAATCAGACAACCTACAACAAGACGAGTATGCCGAAATAGCGTATTAGGAATTACATTTTTATACGATCCCCGGTTTTCATGTGTAATGAGAATAGTTCACCTGCGTTCAAGCTTCGATGTCGGGCTAGGCTATGACACCCTGTCATGGCCGCTAGAGCAGCTCAAGCTCGGCCACGATGTGAGGGTCATCACAACAGACAGGGCATCTGCATCTGCCGCTGCCGCCGATACTGTATCTCCTGAGGATTCAGCACGTCTCAACCTTCCGTCTTTTGAAGTGTACGGCCTAAAAGTCTATCGTCTCAGATCATCGAAATTCAAGTACGACGATGTAGTCCTACCCCAAGGAGGCAGAGAACTTCTAGAGCGCCTGAAACCAGACGTGGTTCAGGTCACCGGCTCGAAAGAGCTGATGCCTCTTTTTGCAGCCAAGAACAAATCCCGCCTGGGATACAAACTATTTATGAAGGAAGATCAATACGATTTTCCGGCTTCGACTCCGTTGCGGCGGTTCTTAATATGGTTCGAGTACATCCTCTTTCGCCGCTTCTTATGTCAATGGATGTACAACCGCTGCGATGCAGTCATGGAGACCTCTATGAGGGGGGTAGGATTTATAAAGAAATACCATCGCATCGACCCTAAAATCGAGATCCGGTACACTCCGGTGTGCGTTGACCTCTCAAGGTTCTACCCTGACGCCAAGAAGCGAAAAATCCTACGGTCAAAGATGAGGCTCAAGGATCATGATAAGGTGATCCTCTCCACTGGAAAGATCGTGCCTCTCAAGAAGTTTGAATTATTGATCGAGTCATTATCTAAAGTTCCAAAGAGCGCAAACGTTCAAGCCTGGCTGATTGGCGGGTGCGACAAAAAATACCTTCAATCACTATCCTCTCTGGCGGAGAGACTAGGCTGCTTGGATAGAGTCAAGTTTATGGACAACGTGCCACATGAAGAGATCCCCGCTTACCAGAACGCAGCTGACATTGGCTTCTGGAACAGATCCACCTCATCGATCCAGGAAGCGATGAGCTGCGCCCTGCCAACAATCACCTCGCACTATGTCGCCACGGTGCTTCCTGAGTATGAGGCTTGCGAACTTTTCGAAACTAACAATGCAGACAGCCTGGCACAGTCTATCACTCGCCTTGCATCTGACACCAATCATTCAAAGATGATCGCCAAACGTTGTCTTGCAATGGCGAAAAAACGGTTCGATGCATCAAAACAAGCCAAGGAGCTCATCGCGTATTATAAAAAGTTCATGGACAAGTAATGCTTGGCCTGTCCTGGCTAGGATTAATCTGGACTATAGCCAGTTGACTCAAGAAACACACGACCGTGATCAGTTGGCGCTTTTTTCAGAGCTGAAACCCCTTAGCAGCCCCTTGGCATAATGGTACTCATGATTTATACGCCAATAAATCTCCTTCTTGAATCGGATGCGCCTTAACACACTGAGCAAAGGCATGGCGATCATCAGCTTAAACTTAAGAAGAGGGATGTTCTTGAACTCTGGATGCTTGCGATAGACGTACACCATGCTAACACCGCACAACTCAAGCTTCCTGAAGAAGTCATCTTCGCTGACGATATGGTGATGCAGCGTGATCGCATCTTTGTCATAGATGATCCTTAAACGATGATTCTTCTCCATCCGGTACCCCAACTCCACATCCTCATACGCGAAAGGGATCTTTTCATCGAAAGGCTCTTTTAGCAGAAGCTCTCTCTTAAGGCTTAAATTGCATGTCAAAAAATGGAAAAACCCACAGTTTGATGGATCTTTTATGTTAGAATAGTTGAATTGCGCCCCGTCCGGCGCGAGAAATCTCATATAAGGAGTTATATCCAACGACTTGTCCCAATCGCTCAATCCATGCACCGCGACGTTCTCATCCGGGTGACGATTATGAATATTCATGTGCCTCTCCAACAGATGAGGGTCGCATATCTGGTCATCACCGATGATAAGGATGTACTTGCCGCTGGACTTCGCGATCGCGATATTGCGAGCTTGGCTCACGTTGTTCTCAGTGATCCCTATAACCTTTAGACCAAGACCATAATCTGGTATACCCATCTTTTCTTCGCTTAAGTCCGCGATTATAACCTCGAAGTCCCTGAAAACCTGTCTCTCCAGGCTTTCTAAAGTCTTGGCGAGGACATCATACCGGTTCCTGGTCGTGACGACCACGCTGATCACAGGCATTTTAGGCTGTGCCTCATGGTGTTACTCAAGAATACGCAATGCGTGCATCTGCATCTGGTGTCTTTGATGAACTTCTTTAGCTTCATCGCCTTCTCAGAACCCAACATCGCCGGGAGATCATGTCCATTATCCTTAATGTTGCCAATCGGCCCCAATAATTCACACACGCCAACCTCGCCATCTGCGTATATGACTGCTGATGTGATACCTGCGGTGCAATCTGTGTTCCATGGCTCGCCTTTTAAGGAATGTTCCTGATTCTTGTAGAACATCTCTCTATACCTCTTGGCATACCACGATCCGAGACGGCTGTATGTCATGTAATGGGTCTCAGTCTCAATAGATATTCTCTGATACTCCTTGAACTCTTCTGGAGTCAACGGCCTGAGCTTAGGGTTCTTTGGATCGCCGCGCATGAGCTCGAAGCTATGATAGTCCACACCCAACGTCTTGATGAACAAGGATATGCTCTCCATGCCACTGAAGTTCTGAGAGTGTATGACTGTGTTGACGCATATGCGCAGCCTGTCCTTTAGATTAGGATATCTCATCTTCAGAGCCATAAGGTTTTTGGAGTTCTCTACCGCCTTATCGAAACAAGGGACGCCTCGAATCAGGTCGTGCTTCTCTCTGAGATCATCAATACTAAAATTGACAGTCACACTTAATTCAGGGCAGCTCTGCAGCATCTCAAGCACCCTTGGCGAAGGATCGATGATGCCGTTTGAAGGAATCCAAATGTCCCTGACCTGGTTATCCCTGTAGAACATCCTTGCGATCTCGGCTATATCCTTGCGCAAGAACGGCTCCCCCCCAGTCAGGTTCAGACTACGGAACGCAGGCAACTTTGATGAAATCTTCCCGATATCCTCCAGACTCATCTGACGGTTCTTGTTCAGGCTTTTAGAGTAGAAGCAATGGTCGCATTTCGCATTGCACAGGTCAGTGACATAAAGTATCAACAGATCAAAATCCTTATTGAAGTGCTCTCTTATGATGCGCACTGCACTCGTTGCTGTCTTGATCATCGACTCGGCCATCGTACCCCCTATGATTAAAGATTATATCGTCTAAGAGAGAGAACTTTGATTTATAAATCTTAGCGATGAGTCGTACTTCTTTAGTGTCCTGAAGCGGCACCGTCTGCTAGCGTATCGTTTGATACTCTGATGAATCGGTGAAGGCCCGAATGGCGCAACCCCTCCACCTCCCTCGATGAAACGGACAAAACGCTAGCCCTGAGGACGGTGCCGCTTCACTTGGCTGAAGAAGTACGATGAGTCAGTATTCCCGAACTCGCCCGGCTGTTTGAGGCTGCGGCCTCTAACACATCTCGGCTGCACCTTCGATGTGATGCCGGAGCTCGTTCAGGGAATACTGAGCCTTCCCAAAACCTTATTATAATCAACGTCAATCATGGAAATCCATGGGAAATATCCTCGATGTCAAACTGATAAACACCCCAAGCCCATTTTTGATCAATGACCGCGCATTCGTGCCGTTAGGGCTATTGTACGTCGCGGGGATGGCAAGGCACCTCGGGCACAAGATAGCGATACTCGACTTGCTAGGCAATCCAAACTACATGGATGCGCTTGACGGGGTCCGGGGGGACGTGTTTGGATTGGCAGCCACAACTCCCCAGTATCCTGTTGCTGTAGCGATAAAGAACAAACTTAAGGCGCAAAACCCTGGCGCGAAGTTCGTGATAGGCGGGTCCCATGTGACCTTGAAGCCACAGGTCGGCATCGACGATGGATTCGACGTGGTGATGACTGGCGAGGGGGAAAATGCGATAAAGATCATACTCACCCAGTTGAGCGAGACCGGAGAATGCGATCGGCTCATTCAAGCGCCTTACACAGAGGATCTTGACACAATACCTTACCCTGCACGCGACCTCATCGACATCAAAAGCTACGGATACGAATTCGAGCATGGGCACAAAGCCACAACCATAATGACCAGCCGAGGATGCCCCTGGAACTGCGCGTTCTGCACAAAAGACATATTCGGAAAGACGCTTCGCTTCCGGTCGCCTGAGAACGTCGTCGGCGAAGTACAAGAAGTCATAGACAAGTTTGGAATACATGACTTCCTTTTCCTCGACGATGTGATGACTCTCAAGCGCGACAGAATAGAGAAACTTTTGTCCCTCCTTGAGCCATTGAAGATAAACTGGAGATGCTACTCACGGGTCGACACACTAGACAAGGACCTGCTAATCAAGATGAAAAGGGCAGGATGCATGGAGATTGGTTGTGGAGTCGAGAGCGGATCCCAACAGATACTAGACAATGTCAACAAGAAAACGACCGTCGAGCAGAACACAAAGATTGCACTACTCTGCAAAGAAGTAGGAATAGTCTTCAATGCATTTATCATGATTGGACTTCCAGGAGAATCATACGAGACCGTGCTTGAGACACGACGCTGGTTCGAAGAGGTGCTGCCCGAGAAATTTGGATACAACATCTTCTCGCCATACGTCGGAACAGATATATACATGCACCCAGAGAGGTACGACTTGCAACTCTACGACATGCCTGACGAGAAGTCATGGGTCAAAGGCAGGAAAGGGGAATACAACGTGTTCGTGTCGACAAAGGATCTGTCGCGCGAAGAGATACTGCGGCTCCACAAGGAGAACTTCGAATACTTCGTCCAACTGACCGGCTGGCACAAGAACTGGGTGGACCCGAACGCCAAGAAGGCGGAAGGGGCCAAGAACTGAAATTCGTGGAGCCCGGATCGCCAGTATAATCAACGAACCTTGCCATCAATCCACTCATAGAATTCCATCGTCTTTATTCCGACGATCCTGCAGTACGCGCATTGAACCTTGTTGAGCGCCAAGACCAGTTTCTTTTGAGCCTTGTTCGGGACGAGGTATTCCTCATAGAACTTGCAGGAGACAAACTTGAGGATCTCGGCGTCTTTGACCCTGCGACAGGATTGCATCTTCCTGCGCTTGCGCAGGACTTCGAGAGGGTGGGTGATAATCCAAAGATATGCCCTGATCCTTGTGAGCGCATTGCCTGGATCGTAAAAGACCGTCGAGGTGATGTTGACCGCCGCCAGGGGGGCGAGCCTAAACAAAGTCCATGGGCTGTAAATTATTAGAACGTTGAGCCAGCGGTTGCGCTCCTGGAAATAAATCTTCTTTGACCAGATCTTTTTTGAAGACGCCTCTCCCTCATGATAGAATATTGACGTCGGGACCATCTTGTGGGTGAATCCCTCAAGCCGGCACCTAACTCCATGATAAGTGTCTTCACCGTACATGAAGTAATCATCATCAAAAGGAAGAACGCCATCATTTTCGTACATGCAAGAACCGCCGCCCGGGCCGAGAAAGTCGACAGGGGTCTTGATGTCCTTTGGGATTCGGCTGTTGAGGACGTTCTGGAAGAAGAACGTGCTCGATCCATGGCCTGCGAAGACATAATCCTCGCCGCCATAACGGTTGTATGCTAGCGATCCGACTCCCTTTATCCTTTTGTCGGACTTGATGACCTTGAGCATCTCAACAAGCCACTTTCTGTCCACCACAGAATCATTGTTGAGAAGGACCCAGTACCTGCCTTTTGCTTTGGCTACGCCTATATTGCATCCCTTGGCAAACCCAAAATTCTCGCTGTTTTGGATTATCTTGACCGCGGGGAATCGCTTTTTCACCATCCCGACAGAACCATCTTTGGAAGCATTGTCGACTAGGATGACCTCGAAATCGTCGAAGTCCTGCTTGAATACCGACGCGAGGCACTTCTCAAGCATATCCTGGCCGTTCCAGTTGGGAATAATAATAGAGACTGTGACCATGTAGGGTGGACAGCAGCATGCAGTTTAAAAATGTGGCTGCGACCCAACTCAGAACTCTAAACCCTCTTTCCTGAGAGCATCTTCGATAGTCGGAGCGACCGCATCGAAGTCTGGGGTCCATATGCCAATCCAGCGCTTGCCTGCATCAGGTCGAGCATTGAGCTCTGCAGTGATGTCAAGGGCATACTTCTTTTGATCGTCAGCGAAGAAGATCGTTTTCTGCTGGACCAACCCCTCGGCGACCTGATAGATCCTATGACCTTCATCGCCTTTCTTCGCTGAGGCCATCGGAGATGCGACTATCGGATTGAATCGACCGTACTGGCTCCATGCGGGGTTCTTGAAAAAGAAATCCATATGAACTGGTGTAGTGTTCGACAGCAGACCTGTCATATAACCTGCGCCTTTGAGCCGATCTAGGAGATCTATCACTGGCTGGTTCAATCTGGATTTTTCTCGATATACTCTAGTGAACAGGTCATTGTAGCCGTCTGGCAGAGCAATCAAATTTTCCCTGGCTAAACGAGTCCAGAACTCAACCTCGCTAATCTCTGCGCGGGTCAACTGCGGACCAAGATCTTTCCAGATAGCGTCAACCGCTCTGCGCGGCACTCTACATGTCATTGCGATGTCATCGAACATCTCATCGTCATGAAGAGACCTGATGACTCCGCCCCAGTCAAAGTAGACCATGCATTGACTTTGTCTGGACATCTTGGTCGTGAACCTGACTCCGATTAAATAGGTTACCTATCTTGATTGCTATCAAGATAACACTTCACGGCATCGTCGAACGCGTCTTTTGGCTTTTTCTTCCCCTCAAGGATGAGGTCCAGGCTCTCGATGAACGGCGCCTTAATGTTTTTCTTCTTGAGGATCTTTGTGAGTATCTCGTCGGCGGTCACTCCTTCAGCGATCATCTTCATCTCGGCAAGCGCGTCCTTAAGGGACTTGCCCTTGCCCAATTGCTCGCCAAGGAACCTGTTGCGGGAATGCTGGCTTAGACATGTGACTATGAAATCACCGACCCCTGCAGGCCCGTCGACGGTATCAGCGCTGGCGCCAAGAGCTGTCGCGACGCGCTTCATCTCGCGCAAGGCGAAAGTGGAGAGCATGGCCTTTGTGTTGTCACCCTGGTCAAGGCCGTCGAGAATGCCCATCCAGATCGCGTAGCAGTTCTTGAGCGAGGAGCAGAGCTGGACGCCGATGACGTCGTCTGACTCCTCGATATGGAAATGGGGGGTCTTGAAAAGATCCGCGACTTTGGCGCGCACAGACCTGTCCTTGGACGCGACGACAGCGATAGTCTGCTTGGCTTCGCTTACTTCCTCCGCATGGGTTGGACCGCAGACGACCGCGAAACCCCCCTTCCAGCGCTTCTGGATCTCGTCGGAGATGAAGCCATCTGTGGCCTTGTCCAACCCTTTCGAGCAGAGCACGACAATCGCGTCTTTCTCTATGAAATTGAGGGCGTTCTCAAGTGTCCTGACGACAGTGTGTGATGGAGTGACCATCAGGACGAACTTCGCGCCAGGCACAACATCATTCATATCGTTGGAGATCACGATCTTTTGGGGGATCTTAGCATTAGGCAGAAGAGGGCAGAACCTTGTCTCTTGCATGACCTTGACCTGGTCGGATAGGAATTCCCACACCTTGACCTGGACGTTCTCGTCGAGGTGGATGGCAAGCGCGGTGCCGAAAGACCCGCCTCCGAGGATGGCGGCGTGAGCATGAATCTTTTTCTTTTCCATCACCCTCCGGTTGCATGACCCTTATTTAAATCCCGTGATAGCCATGCACCTCGGGGTGGATACAAGCGAGAATGGGTCTCTCGTCTATAAACTCCATAACCTTTAAATAGCATCCGCCGCTCGCACCAAGGACCGGGATCGCTGAATCGGGGCGACCGGCATCCTAACATGGCTGACACCAAAAGCAGAACCTACAACATAGGCATAATCGGCATAGGCTATTGGGGGCCCAACTGGGTCCGTGTAGTAAACGAGCATCCAAACTGCAGGATCACATGGATAAGCGACATCCTTGAATCGAACTTCGATAAGATAACAAGCGCAGGAAGCGATATCACTTTCACGACCGACTACCGCGATATGCTAAAGGACCACCCCAAGAACGGCAAGAGGCCTGACGCGGTGGTAATTGCGACTCCAGCAAGCACGCACTTTAACATCGCCAAAGAAGTCATCGAGGCAGGGATGCATGTGCTAGTTGAGAAACCACTTGCGATCGACACAGCGCACTGCAAGGAATTGACAGCGCTAGCCAAGGCAAAAGGCGTCACGCTGATGGTGGGCCACACATCCCTCTACAACGCGGGCATTGTGTACGCGAAGAACGTGATGGATGGAAAATTCCAGGCACACAACCTCGGAAAGATCCAGGACATACAAGCTGAAAGGATGAGCCTCGGACCCATACGCAACGACGTGAACGCGATCTGGGACTTCGCGTCGCATGACATCTACATCCTGAACCACCTGATCGGACAGAAGCCCGTCGCGGTATCATGCCAAGCAGGGCACATACCCGAAGGTCGCAAGAATCTCGAGACAGTCGGGGTCCTGCACCTCTTCTATTCCAACAATATCATGGGAAGGATCACCGTATCGAGCATCTGGCCTGAGAAAGTGAGGCGCGTCATGATTGTGGGAGACAAGGCAGCACTGAATTTTGACGATGTCGCTTCTGACAAGAAGGTCACGATATACCAGAAAGGTGTGAATTACAATCCCACCACCCAAAGCCACGCACAGCATCAGGCGATGGTGACTGACGGCGACATATTCGTGCCGAAGATATCCTACAATGAACCCCTGAAAGAGGAGTTCAAGCACTTCATCGACTGCTTCGAGAACAATAAGACACCAATCTCTGACGGCGAGCAAGGCCATGACGTAGTCAAGATCCTACACGCGGCCACAAAGAGCCTGCGCGAGAGAGACGGAGGCAAAGTGCCTCTGGAATGGAGGTAAACAATCATGGCTTTATCCTGGAGGCATGGATACGCTGGAGTCTCTGAAGGCGCTGGCGCGATAATCGGACATCAGGACGCAGGGCAGATCATAGAGGGTCCTTCTGAAGGCGGCGAGGGGATCATCGTCGGCGTCGGAGCCATAATCTACAAAGGCACCAAGATCGGCAACAGATGTAGGATAGGCAACTACGCGATAATCCGTTCAGGTGTGACACTTGGCGATGATTGCGTAGTCGAAGATTTCGCGATACTTGGGCAGCCCACAGGAAGGCCGATAAAGAACCGCGAGCTTGTCGTCGGGGCGAAATCAGTAATACGGGCGCATTCGATCATCTATCAAGGGACAACGATAGGGGCTGGATTGCAGACCGGCCACGGGACCGTGATCCGGGAAGAGAACAATATAGGGTCCAACCTCCAAATCTGGAGCGGAAGCACGATAGATTACGGTTGCGCTCTCGGAGACGATATCTTAGTGCACAATCAGGTATACATACCTCAATTCACTATCATCGAGAACGGGGTGTTCTTGGCCCCTGGCGTCAAGATCGCGAACGACAAATATCCCATGAAGAAGATGGACCTCAAAGGCCCAACGATAAAACGCGGAGCGCGAGTCGGAATGGGCACTGTGCTGAACCCTGAGATCACAATCGGAGAGAACGCCTATGTCGCATCAGGATCAATGGTCACAAAGGACGTGCCAGCGAGAGAGGTCTGGATGGGAAACCCTGCGCGGCGGTTTGGCGATCTAAGGACATTGAACGAAGGATTGAAGAAAAGGGGATTCACGCTAAAAGACGTCATCTACAAGCCAGAGATGGACCGGGAAGTGATGGAGATAATCGCTGGAAACAAATAATAACCACTGGCCTGATCCCTAGATTCGAGAACGACAAATGACAGCACGTAACATACCATTAGTGGACCTGAAAAGACAGATGGCGACCATCCGGCCTGAGATAAATTTAGCTATCGGCAAGGTTCTAGACCACTGCGGGTTCATCTTAGGACCCGAAGTCGAAGAATTCGAGCAGAAGTTCGCGCAATACCTCGGCGTGAAGCACTGCATCGGAGTCAACGACGGCACGATGGCGCTGGTGCTCGCGCTCAAAGCACTCGATGTAGGACGGGACGATGCGGTGCTAGTGCCTGGCAACACATACATCGCCACCGCATTGGCTGTGTCGATGGTTGGCGCAAGGCTGGTGCTCGCAGACCCTGATCCTGAGACTTACAACCTTAGTCCTGCGACTGTTGATCGAATGCTCTTGCAGGATCCCACAATAAGCGTAGTGATGCCTGTGCACCTATATGGTCAGCCAGTCGACATAGCAGAGATATGCGCTGTGGCAAAGAAGCACGGCGCTAGAGTGGTGGAAGACGCTTGCCAGGCGCACGGCGCCAGATTAGTGGGCAAGCGGGCCGGGTCATTCGGTGACGCAGCAGCATTCTCCTTCTATCCTGGGAAGAACCTCGGGGCTTATGGGGACGGCGGGGCCGTGACGACGAATTCAGACGAGGTCGCAACGAAGATACGCGCGATGCGCAACTACGGCCAGAGCAAGAAATACCACCACGACACAAAAGGAGGCAACCATAGGCTCGACACGATACAGGCTGCGATACTGTCTGTGAAACTTCCTCATCTCGACGCGTGGAACTCCTTGAGAGCGAAGCATGCTGCGCAATACGACAAAGAACTGTCCTCTGTCAAGCAAGTCCGGACACCTAAGCACGCGCCTGGACGAGACCACATCTATCACCTCTATGTCATTGAGTGCGACCGACGAGACGAACTGCAGAAATTCCTGTCTGAGAACGGAGTCAACACAGCGATACACTACCCTATTCCGATACACTGCCAGGGAGCATACCCTGAATTGAACAAGTTGAAGGGAAGGCTTCCTGTCTGCGAGAAGCAGGCATCGCGGATATTGTCATTGCCGATGTTCGCTGAGTTGACTGCTGAAGAAGTAAACTATGTGTGCGAGAAGGTGAAGGAATTCTACGCGAAGTGAACTTCGCGAAAGTTCCGGAGGTCATACCCTCTTGACAAAGAAATAGATGAATTCAATCAGATCCCCTCTTTTCTTGCGGCCATCACCTAATATCTCGAATCCATTTCCGGTCAAGCGGTCAGCAAGCTCATCCTTGTGGTATAATGCGAAGTAACGGATGCGGCTTTCCTCTTCTCCATGCCTGGGAAATTCCCCGCGGCCTTCCCTGACAGATATAAAACCGATGCCTCCATCTGCGGTCACCCGGCGCATCTCGCCTAACACAAGATCAACCCTAGACTTCTGGATGTGATGTAGAGAAGCGGAGGACCAGAAACCGTCAAAATATCCATCCGGGAACCCCAGGTCGTACATACTCATATTATAAACGACACAATATGGATTGTTGAGGTAAGCGTGGAGCAGCATCCCATTAGAAGCGTCGATACCTACACACTGATATCCACGGCCCGCCAACTCCTCGAGATCCCTGCCGGCTCCGCAACCCACATCCAGGACCGATCCTCCCTTAAGATATCGCTGAAAATCATCCATCTGGTCTTTCCAGAACTGCCTTTCGGGAGTCACTCCGATGCTCTGCAAAGACATCTTATCATAGAACTGGATGGTATGCTCCTCTCTCACAGTCAGAGGTATACTCTTCCCACTAGACTTCCAGTAATGGAACTCTCCTTCGGACGGGATTTGCCGGCGCAGTGGAATGATAGGCCGCTTCGTCATCTAGTCGATGTGGTCTTAGCGGTTTAAATTGTTTAGCTGGCAGATCCCTTATGACACACGTCACTTTTTTATACTCCTTATCGTGAGCCATTCCTATGGACCTATCTATAATCTTACCCACCTACAACGAGAAGAAGAACATCTCGATCATTGTGCCGCAGCTTGAAGCCATGTGCAAGAAGCACAAGATAAGTTGCGAGATATTAGTGGTGGACGATTCATCGCCTGACGGGACCGCTGAAGAAGCGAAGCGGCAGAACAAGAAATACAAGAACGTGCGCGCGATAGTGCGGCCAGAAAAACAAGGGATCGGCGCGGCGCTCCACCAAGGATATGACTTTGCAAAAGGCGACCTGATATTGTCGATGGACTCCGACCTTTCACTCGACAACGAAGACATCCCGAAATTGATCAATCTCATGGAAGAGAAAGGATACGATCTCGTCGTGGGAAGCAGGCACCTTCAGGGAGGAGGATATGAGAAACGATACCTCAAGACCATTGTGAAAAGCGTAATGTCCACCGGCGGCAACTTATTCATAAGGACCTACCTGCGGCTGCCAGTCCATGACTTCTCACTAAACTTCCGGCTCATAAAGCGCGACGTGTGGAAGAAAATAAGCCCTCTGATGAAAGAGAAACAACACGTATGGCTCCTCGAGCAGATATACCGCACAAGGCACGAGGGATACAACATCGGAGAGCTGCCAGTCACATTCAAAGACAGAATCTACGGCGAGAGCAAGACAGAACTGCGCAAGCAAGCGCCATTGTTCTTGAAGAAGGCGATCCGGTTCGGCACAGAAGTGAGGTATGAGAGCCTGAAGAAAGCGATCGGTGTGTAATTCTCTTTTCAGGCCTTTTCTGTCGCCTGCGTCAGATCGCTTTTTATATCCCCTCAAATTTCTGCTCCTGTAAAATAATTTAGGTGAAAAAACAATGAACAGCAAAGAAATCATAATACAGCACCTGGGTTCTATATTATACGAGTTGGCAGAACATGATAGACTCCGGCAGGCAAAGAATTCAGACCCTGGAGAGTTCCAACAGAATCGGATAGTCCCCTCGAGGGATTTAGACCATGCGCTCGCAGAATCGATAGCGAGCGGAGACTATAGCGGGTTGCCTGCGGCATGCACAGCCCGGATAAAAGGAGCGAGGAAATCAAGATGCCCGGCGGACAAAGACGTAACAACCCTCATGGCTTATGGAATGAGCATGGAGTTTCTAAAATGCACGAGCGAAGCGAACCGTTATTATAACCTGGCAAGAAGGTTGAACCCGGAAGCGTACCAGAAACTGAGGGCGCTACTACACGAACCTGGTCCCCGAGGATTGCTCTGATATCAATGCGATTTGATATCATCTATCTCCTTCTCTTCTTCTCGACTCCGATCGCCTTGAGGATGACTGTCGCATAAGACCCTGCCGGGAGCTCGAAAGAGACTTCGACCTTCTTGAACTTGAATCTGGGATTTGAATTGCGCTCATCGATGCTGACTGATGGGGCAGATACAGACTTAGGGATGATCCACATCTTTCGCGAGCCTTGCCGGAACTGGAGATAATCAGGACCATCTATCTTGAGTTTGTCCAAAAACAGCGCTTCATCCTTGATCACTTTTAGAGACGCGAACTTGACATCCTCACGAGAGAACTGAGCGTCAGGATTGAGCAGAGGGATCTCGGTCTGGCTCAAAGAGACCGCTGCATCAGGAGAAATAGATATTGGAAACAGATGACGGCCTGCCTCATATTTCACCTGCCTGAGCGAGAGCGGAGGGTGGACGCGATTGAGCAGCACCTTCACAGTCTCGTTCCAAAGATAACTTTGGTAAGCTGCCATGTACATCTTCTGCAATTCCCTCTCGACGAGAAGGAATGCTGACTTGAAGTCTTTAGGATTCTCCTTGAGGAACGCGATGATCCTCTTCTCGCGTCTGGCCTTTGGAGAACTGGAGCAAGCTTGCATGCACTTGTCCCAGAATCCCCATCCTGATTTGATATGCTCCCTGCAATGACGAACCTGGGCAGGATCGTGGCGAGTGGCGCTTGTGAGGATAGTCTTTACAGCCCCTTCCCAATCACCCTTGACAATCAGCTTGGCTATGTATGACTGCGTGCCGCGGAGCGAACCGAACCGCTGGCTGTCGAAATAGTTTGGAACACCATATCTTAAAACTTCCATCGCCGAGCTCCTGACTTTCTCGACCTCGAACTCCTTGACCTCCCGGACTATAAGGGTGAACCTGTTGGCGTCAAGGTCGCCTAGAAGGATAGGCTGGTTGGCGAAACCAAGACGCTTTAGCTTGATAGACTGCTGGCTCCACTCCACCGGGATCTTATAATTAGAAGGGAACGAGACGAACTGTCTAGTCAGGGCATGCTTGTCCTTTAGACCTGCGAGGCCAATTTCCTTTGAAGGGATCTTGAACTCTTTCCCGATGATCCTCTTGGCGCCGAAGGTGTCAATACCTTTCTTCTCCAAAAGAAATACCTGGTATGGGCCTGAGTCCTTGAGCGGGCGGGAGGAGATCTCCTCGACGATGAAATCTTCTGGGGATTGCTTGATTTTCATATCATCGACAATAATTGTAGGGGATTAAGAAGGTATCGTTGGAAGCGTCCTGATGGCTTGGGGTTGTCGCGAAATCACGATGTATAATTCCGAAATCAGTTCTCACTTCTGCAGTATATAGGTCGCTTTTCT
>JBBSWF010000085.1:0-11108 GCA_038046365.1 Nanobdellota archaeon | reverse complement strand
TTAGACATCAGAAATAGATCATTTTGTCAAAAACCGAATTGTTCAAAGTTCTCTTCAATCCTTCTTCGCCGCTGCTTCAACCTTCTCGAACGGCACCGCGAACTTCTCTCCATTTTCCAGATCCTGCACCTGAACGAGTTTCTTCACGGCAAGAACCTTCACTCGCCTGCCGATGACAGTCATCTCATCCCCTCTGGCAAAAGCAGGCATCCTAAACAGCACATTCACCCGGTATACATTTTTGGAAGTTAGGTGATCCTTCGAGAACAATCTAGGCGCCACTTTCAGTTGCCCTCCGAACCGGTCTTTCAACCGCCTCCCAAGATTCTGCAGGAACCTCTGGTCTGTCATGTACATGTCAGCTCCGTCAGCCACCTGTTTGGTCTTGGACACCCTCACCTTGCCGTGTTTGAGCATCTCTGACTCGATGAACGAGAGGACCTCCTCTGTGGGCGCCCTAAGCTGCAGTATCCCTTCGAAGTACTCGTTGTGCATATGGTCTTTAAAGACCAGCAACCTTTATAAGCATTCACCAAGCCTTGCGTATCAAGCGCCCTAAGGTCGAGCGTGAGGGTTTGTTCATTGCAAGAGCGAGCCCCTCGTCGAGCGGCGAGCGATGGAGCGAACTACGTTTCCTACGCGAGAAGGCGCTTGATACGCAGGTACAACAAGATGGCACAGTCCCTATGGCGCCGATTCTGGCACTTCATCTGGGTGGAAGACTCCGCGGCTTCCTGGATCGCCAATGTCATTTTAGCTTTCATCATCATCAAGTTCCTGGTCTATCCAGGATTAGGTTTCGCATTCGGCACCACCCACCCTATAGTGGCAGTCGTCTCAGGAAGCATGGAGCATGATGGCTCGTTTGACCAATGGTGGGCTGGCGGCTGCGGTGCCATGTCGCAGGAATCGCTCTACACCTCCTATGACCTCGGCAAGAGCCAGTTCAAGGAGTTCCCTCATAGGAATGGGTTCAATAAGGGGGATATCATGATACTATTAGGCGCCGACGATCCCAAGATCGGCGAAGTGATAGTCTATTCTATCAAGGAGCAGCCAGACCCGATAATCCATAGGGTCGTCGGGAAGAGCATGTATGACGGCCATAACGTTTATAAGACAAAGGGCGACCACAACTGCGGAGTCAACCCGTTCGAGGAGCAAATCGAGCCCGATCAGGTCATTGGCAGGGCTGTCGTGAGAGTGCCTTTGCTTGGCTGGGTCAAGCTGGCATTCATGCAACTGGTCTGGTGGATCGCGGCTTTGTTCGGTTGATGCGGATGCGAGAAGGCGCTTGACATCGATAATAATCACAGAATCAGAAGGTGGTCAGGATGGGTATGTTTTGTCCCAAGTGCGGAAGTCTGCTAAAGCCAAAGGCACTAAAGAGCGGCACAGCATTAGGCTGTTCTTGCGGTTACACTGAGAAGAACCAGGATCTTGAAGTGAGAGAATCGACCAAGAAGAAGAACGAAGTCGACCTCGCTGTCGTCGAGAAGGAGCGCGAGGAGAAGCGTCTCCCCCTCACAGAGACCGAATGCCCCAAGTGCGGCCATAGAAAGGCCTACTACTGGCTCCAGCAGACGCGAGCCGGGGACGAACCCGAAACACGCTTCTGCAAGTGCGAGAAGTGCAGCCACACCTGGAGAGAGTATGATTGAAGATGTCGTCGATGAAAAACTTCGCCTTGTTTGCTATAGTGGCTTTGAGTTTAGTATCCTTGTCTTCTTGTTCGACCAGATCGGATCAGCCAGGGCGTATTCTCAAGATCGGCGTGCTTGCTCCTTTGACTGGTGAATACGCGACCTCTGGCGATCAGATAAAGAATGGAATGGAGCTTGCCAGAGAGGATTTGTCAAATGGGGGGTATGACCTCACCATCATCTTCGAGGATTCATGTTTTGCTAAGGAGACCCTAACTGCGATGACCAAGATGATCGAGCAGGATAACATAGAGATCATAGGAGGATCGTTCTGCCTGACGGGTTTCATCCCGATAATTCCTTTGCTTGAGCAACACAAGATTATCGGGTTCAACACAGCAGCCAATCCGGATATGGTCCTTAATAGCTCGTATGTGTTTTCGACTAATGTTCCAATCAGGGAGGATGCCAAGAATATAGCGGATTTTGCCTCAAATAAACTCAAGGCCAGGACCGCGGCGGCGATACACCATACTGGCCAATTCGCTGTTGACTACGCTAAATACGAATCAAAATACTTTGAGGAGGCCGGAGGAACGATCGTAGCCGATGAGCCTGTCGAGATCGCGGCAGTGGACTTCCGCACTGAACTCACCAAGATCAAGGAAAAGAATCCTGATGTCCTGTTTGTCACGCATCTCTCAAGTCCGTTAGGCACGATGCTAAAGCAAGCCAGAGAACTGGGGATAAACGCGACTATTGTGAGTAATTCTGAGGCTGAAGATCCTAACGTCATAACTTCAGCAGGCAAAGCAAGCGAAGGATTCATAGTCTCATCAGCTGAGCCAAAGATCAAGACTGATAAGATGCAATCCTTCACTGATAGGTACACCAAACGCTTCGGCATCCCTCCGACGCCTCTTGCCACCAATGCCTACGACGCTATCCGCATCCAAGTCATGACCTATAACCAATGCAATGGCGAAGTCGAGTGCATGAAGTCAGCCCTCCATTCCTTGAAAGACTATGACGGCATCTCCGGAAGGATCACGATCAGAGAGGACGGCGCTAGCTCAAAACCCAATCTCTTCAAAGTTGTGAAGGATGGCAGCTTCGTTGAGATAGAATGATTGATCGCATCCAGAATTCCGGCTGTGCCATAATCGATGGCGACAAGCTTCTTCTCTTATGGAAGATCAAGAGGAACCACTACGAATTCCCTGGCGGCAAGGTCGAACCTGGAGAGTCATTGGAGCAAGCGGCGTTAAGAGAGACCAAGGAAGAGCTCGGCTGCGACGTCGAGCTCATCCGTTACCTCTGCTTCAAGGATTTCACTGTCGAAGGCAGGCATTTCCGCAGCCACAAATTCCTCGCGAAGATCGCCCAAGGACAGACGCCTAGAGTCAACGAACCCACCAAATTCAGCCATCTCTTCTGGCTTCCGATGAAAGAGTACAAGTCATACTCAGTCGCTCCTAACGTCAAGGAATTCTGCGAGGATTATATTGAGGGGAAGCTAGTTTTATGAATGGTTATGAGGATTGTTTTATCTCACCGTCACAAACGTCCCGTTCACTACTTGCCGAACCGTCGCCTTGCTCGAAACGATCCCGTCTTCCAGGACATTCAATTCCCCTAGCGCTCCGTTGAACCCTCGCGTCCCCGCCAATTCCGAAACCGCCCCTTCCTTCGAAGATGACTTCTCAAAAGCATTCACTATCAATTTCAGCGCATCATACGAGTTCCCAGCCACGAATCCTGGCTGCTCCCCCCACCTACCATAATACTCATCACGGAAATTGTCATTCACATCCGCCGTGCTCACATACCACACTCCTTCAAAGAGACTAGGCTGTTTTGAGAATTCAATAGACTGAATCCCGCTGACAGGCACAGTGATCCCCATCTCGTCCATCTGTTTCTTCAATATCTCTACTTCCGGCGAGAAGGTCTCCAGCAGGTAGATGTCCGGTTTCGCTGCTTCAGCCTTCAAGAGTATGGACTTGAAATCAGTGGTCCCTTTATCATGCACGTCCTCGAACACGACAGTCGCCTCAGTCCCATTCAATCGCCTCTTCAAGTCATCAGCGATGGCTATCGTCCCTTGCTGGTTCAACACCAAGATAGCGACTCGTTTCAACCCGCGCGAATGAAGCTCCGAAGCGAACAGTTTTGTCTCTTCCGGCGGCAAGGTCTGGTGGATGAAGTTGTACCTCCCAGAAGCGATCAAAGGATTCGACGCCATGCCTATATGTATCACTTTATTCGACTCAGCATATGGCGACACCACGCTCCCAGCGTTCGATCCGATGGTTATCAGCGCCGACACACCATCCACTTCAACTAGCTTCGCGGCTGCGCTAAGCGACGCGGCAGAATCCATCTTCCCATCTTCAAACACTGCCTCATACTTGTACCGACCGACAGGAAGCTGCTCAAGCGCTAGTTGCAGAGCTTTCTGGTTGGTCTGCCCTACATGGCTCATGTCGCCGGTCAGGGGCAGCACAGCGCCTATCTTGATCGTCTCGGGGCTAGAAGAACAAGACGACCCCATAAGCGACAGTGCCAAGAGTATTGTCAGTAAAAGAATCTTCGAAAAGTCCCTATAAGGCCCTAAGGCCCCGCTAAAATCGCGCTTTCCCATCTCACACAATAATCGAAGGAAAGGCTTAAATCTTACCTCCCCCTTAGGGGAATGTAATGGACATCTACGAAGCTTTGGGCCTCACTGAAGGCGAGAAGAAGGTCTACAAAGCCCTCCTCAAGCTAAGGAGCAGCACCACCGGCCCTATCTTCAAGCAAGCTAGCATATCCCAATCCAAAGTCTATGAAGTCCTAGACCGATTAAAGAAAAAAGGCCTCGCCGCTTCCATTATAAAGCAAGGCAGGACCTACTGGCATCCGGCCAACCCGTCTATCTATATGGAGCGTTTGAGCCAGGACCTTCTATCACTTAACGAAAGAAGGCTCGCCCTTGAGCAAGGCCTTCCCAAGCTCCTCAAGGAAGAGACATACCCGTCCGACGAAGCCCAGGTCCTCATAGGCTACAACGGTTTTCGGTCCTGTTTATGGAGTTTCCTCGACTCTTTCAAGAAACAAGACACTATGCACGTCATCGGCTCTCCTGTCCCGATCCCCGATCCGTTCTTCACATTCCTCAAGGCGTTCAACATAGAGCGGGTAAAGCGCGACATCCATGCTAGATTCCTCTACGGTGAATCTTTAGAGTCCTTCGCAAGATCCATCTACAGCCTCCCTAAAACAGAGCTCAGGATAATGAAAGGCCTCACTCCGTCCACGATAGCCATCGGCGACGACCGCATCATCATAATGACCTGGGAAGAAGGCGGAAAATGTATAGTCATCACAGGAAAAAGCATCGCTAAGAACTACCGAGCATTCTTCGACAGCCTGTGGAGGATGGCAAGATGAGCGAAGACAATCAAGCACTCCCCATCCTAAACTCCCGCCTCTCTGTCCGTGCCAAGCCAAACGCAAGGCAGACAAAGATCACAAAGGTTGAGGGCAACGTTGCCTTCATCGACATCGCCGCCCCTCCAGAAGACGACAAGGCGAACCTAGAATTATTAAAATTCCTAAGACGCCACACCAAGCGCCCTTGCCGTATCCAGTCCGGCGCTACGAGCAAAAACAAGGTCATAGTTTTCGACTGAATCCGGAATAACCCTTCTCAAACCCCATGATCCGACTATTTCTTCCGCCCGCTCCCGCAATCCTTCCATAAAAAGAGTCCATTCTTCCGTCTTTTCCTCAGAAACCGCCTTTAATCCACACAGACAATCAACGATCATGTCCTCAATCATGATTATCCTGATCAAAGACCGCGGCATCTCCTTCCGTTCATTGCACTATCGCCACGTCATCTCCATCCTCTCAAGCTCCTGCGTCGGCATCGAAGGCATCGTCCAAGACACCTGCCCAGACCGGTTCCTCGATGCGGGTTACATCCTAATAGATCTGGACCGAAAGCGCATCGTCAGCGGCCAGGACGCGTTCTCCATCCATCACCTTCCGAAAAGAGAGCGGCTGACGCTCGCGCAGAGGTTCGAGCTGGTGGTATGATTGGAGGCTACGAAAGTTCCGGCGGGCCAGGGGTATTACTTGGATACTTCGGTCTGGATTGATTTGTATGAGGACAGATTAGGGTATCTGGGCGAGCCATTGGGGGACTACGCATGGGAGTTTGTCTTCCTGATAAAAGCGAGCGGGTCGTTCTTGGTGATATCAGAGATGGTCTATCACGAACTGGAGAAGAGGTATTCTGCTGAAGAGGTCCGTGGCATGATGAATCCATTCGGATCACAGATAGTGGTCGTTGGGATCACAGATTCGCTTGTGGATGAGGCCAAATCGATTTCAAGAGGCCGCACTGTCCCGTTTGGCGATGCTCTCCATGCAGTCATCTCAAGGGATAATGGTTTCATCCTCATCGCGAGAGATAACCATTTCCGCAGGCTGCGCGATATCTGTCCATTCCTCAAGCCCGAGGAGATTTTGGGAATAGTTTGAGCCGCAGTTCAGCCGCCCGCGTTTCTGGACTCCTCTTGTCGTGTTTGAGCCGCTCGACCATCTCCCAGAACACCTCTTCCCTTATCCTGTGGAGATCCTCGTCGGTTGTTCTCTTCTTCGACGCGCCTTTGAGATGCGCGGTCTCAGCCATCGCCTTGCGGAGTTTCTGCTCATCCACTCCAGAGCGCAATGACTGCCTGATGAATTCCGTCCTGCTCTGGTACCCCTCATCGTCGACGATCTTATCTATCTCTGACAAGAACTTCTTCTCGAGCTTGAGCGTTATCATCTCTGTGGCCATATATCCGATAGATATACGTTGGATATATAAGCGTTTTCAGGGATTTTTCCGGATCACTGGGGTACAGGCTCAGCATCCTGCCGACTTATTCTCGAGGCCCGTTGTCTCCGGATCCGAACATATAATTGTCGGCGCCATAGAGCGATTTCTGCACAATGTATCGGCTCAGGCAATGATCTGTTCGCGATCTCCTGGAGCCGGTTGACTAGTTTATAGGAATCCACCTAGCGTCTTCTGGTCCTTGTTGAATCTCTCAAGATACTTAGGCGGCGACACTGCGACGAACTCGAACCCCCAGTCTTTGAGCATGGCTGATGCGTTTCCAGTTATCTTCGGCGCAGCGAGTATCCCTCGAACAGAAGATATCCCCTTCGACGCTTTCAATTTCTCCACATATCGCCGAAGTTGCATGACCGCGTTGTGGTCTGCGCAGTATCTCTTGCACTCCACCGCGGTCAATATCCCTCGCCGATCCACACCCAACACATCTATGAATCCATAGCGTGTCTGCTCCTCTCTGGAAACCGCCTTGAACCCGTCTTCGATCATGTTAGGATTGGAATACAGCATGTCTGACATGTCCTTCTCCGTCCCTGTAACTTCTATCGTCTGCCCATCCTCTAGTTTGGCGCTTGAAACAAAGTGTACCCGATCGATCCGTGCGTCTAAAAACTCCTTCAGCCCGAGGTTCTGTGAATTCAGGAATAATTGCCCATCCTCGAACACAAGTGAGTGTCGGGTCTCAGGCTTCATGTAATTCACAGGGTTGTTTCCGGCAGGCTGGTGCACGATGAGTGTCCCGTCTTCTTTTATCAGCACCATGCGGTCCCCGACAGGCAGGTGTGACTCTGCTCTTCCTGAATACCATACCTCGCATCGGCACCCTATTACGACGCATTCCTTTCTCTTGAGCGCCTCTTCGATCTGCTGATGGTATCCGGCTAGTTCAGACATAACAGCCAGGTTTTCATTCATCAATAAAAAGAGTATCGGAAAATGCGGTTGCCAAGATTTGGCATGTGTGCTCTCAGGATCGGCTAGGGCGCCTGATTCAGTAAAGCTTATATCTGCACAGATATATCCAGCTATGATGGGCATAGCTAAAGTTACTAGGAATTTTCAGGTGACAATCCCTTTGGATATCCGAAGGATCCATGGGATCGGGATAGGTGACACTGTGCTATTCGCGGTCGAAGGAGACAAAGTGGATTTCAAGAAGCTTGAGCGCGAGAAAGAGATCAGGGCGATCGCGGGTATCTGGAAAGAGGAAGTCCGAGGTAGCAGCGCCGACTATGTGAAAGGGATGCGCTCTGAATGGGAAGCGAGGCGCAAGAGGTTGGGATTATGATGCTCTTAGATTCGGATATATGGATAGATTTCCTAAGGGGTTCAAAAGATGCGGAGGGATTCATTATCAGCAATATGGATACGATCTCATTCTCCGCTATCTCTGAAGCAGAGCTCCTCTCTGGCAGATCTTGTTCAGACCCTAAGAATGCAGAGAGGATAATGCATCTTCTGGCTCAATTCGAGAAGATCCCGGTGGATAATCCGATGGTCCAATTGGCAGGCATGATCCGGCGCGCTCACGATATCGCGTTGCCTGATGCGATGATAGCTGCATCTGCGATTTCTACAGATGCGACTTTGGTCACTAGGAACATCAAGGATTATCGTTCTATTGAAGGCCTCGAGTTGAAGAAGCCGTATTGATACCTCCCTAAAATAAGCTATTAGGAATGATGTATCAGATTTGAGAAAAAACATTAATAAAAAATAAGATGGTGATCGCCTCACCTTATCTCATAGTCAAGCGACACTGTCGCTGTGACTGTCAGCTTCTGCGGCCCGATCGGCGTCGGAGCGGCCCCTGCGCTGTCATACGCTGCGGCGGCCATCATCTCCTTCCTATAGGACGGCACGACAGGGTTGTAGTAGGCGCTCTCGCTCACTCTCATGACTTTGCCTATGTTCACCCCTACGTTCGCTGCTATGGATTGGGCCTTTGCTGCGGCTTCTTGCGCCGCTTTCGCCAGTGCCTCTCCTTTGGCTTGCCTCTCCATGGGTTTTGTCAGCCCGAACTCTATCGAGTCGACTCTGTTGGCCCCTGACCGAATCGACAGGTCGATTATGTTCCCCACGGATTCGAGGTTTGTGGTCGTAATCTTCATCCTGTGCTCAAGCTCGTATCCTTGATCGAATCTCTCGCCGGTCTTCTGGTTCCATCCCCATAGCTGGTGCAGGTCGTAGTAGATGGTCTCGATCTCTTCATTCTTCACGCCAGCGCCCTTCAATGCGTCGACGACCGCGTTCGACATCGCGCGGTTCTTGTCTTGCGCTTCTTTCGCTGTTGTCGCGTTCGTCACAAAAGCTAGTGTGATCGATGCCTTGTCAGGGTTCACTTCCAGTTGTCCTTCTCCGCTCACAGATAGTGTGTTGCGCTCTGGCTGCGGCGATACGGTTATCTGCTGCGGCGCGCATGCGGATAGCATCACGGCACCTACCAGCAGGAATCCTAAGATCATCTTTGTGTCCATGTTCTCATTCCTCCATTGTTTTTTGTCTGAGTTTGTGGTTATCGGTTTGAAGGCTCAATTATTGTTTGAAATCTACATTGAAGTTATCGATGCCTTCGCTATGCCTCTCTTATATAAATCCCTGTTGAAGGCTTCAAGCTGGCTTGAAGTGAACCCTTATAAGGGCCAGTCTGACGGCCATTCTATAGAATACGATCCTCTATCGCTTATTCGACCGTATATAATCCACGGTGAACCAAAGCCCTACCGTGACTATCGCCCCTATCAATAGCCAAAGTCCCGGGTGCGCTATAGACCAATACCCTCCGGTCTGCGTCGCGACTGTAGAGACATGGTCTATTGTCGCTTGCTGCGAAATCATTGGCCCTGCTTCGACAGCTTTCTGCGCGATCGTTGGTGCCGCTTCAGCCCCTGCAGAAGCGATCCTCTGTGCAGCCTCATTTTCAGCTTGATAACCCAGCCCACCCATAGTATCAGCTGCGATTGGCGCCGCTGTCCTAAGCGCTTCCATCGGCGCAGCGGAGAAGGATGCCGCCCGAGACTGCATCGACGCGTACCATTCCAGCGCCAATGCTCCTCCACCGATCACTGGCACCACAGGCAATAAAGACCGTAGCTTCTCCTTGATACCATAGGTTGACGCTGGCGCTATTATGATATACTTGTTGGCGAGTTTGTAGTGATTGACCTCTCGCCCTTTGGAGGAATAGTGGAACTGCTCGCAGACCACGAGCTTCGCGCCCTCTAGAGCTTTCAGGTTGTAATGGACAGTAGGAAGCGGAACCCCCAATGCCTGCGCGATCTGTGTCTCTGTGGATTCAGATTCAGATAAGAAGTCCAGTATCTTTCTGGAAGTGTCGTTTGTTATGACCTGCGCCAGCCTCTTTGCCTCGTCGTCTTTCAAAGACACCAGCAGGAACTTGTCCTTTGCCATACCACCCATCAAGCGACCCATCCTTAAAAACATCGCCTTGACTTCAGTCGTGATAGAAGTCTTGATGTAGCCTAGTTGAGATTGGTCGGACTGAAAATTTATACCACCCCTCATCTGAGGGGGTTTTTATTTTTTGATTCTTTTTTTAGTGTATGCTGATAAGACTAAGCGCCTCACTGTCAGGAGCGCTGAAGATCTCATTTTCAGGCCTCCCTATCTACCCCAATCCAAGCTTCTCTTGTTATTGATTGGTCATGTCAGCGCTCGGATGATAAGTCCCAAGCAGCTTGTCCACTCCTGCCTCAAGTGATCCATACACGTCTGTCACATAAAACTTCCCGGAATCTGCCATGACAATGTTAGACGATTCGACTTTATGCTTGAACATCCGGATCAATTCTTCACGCGGTATCCATCTTAGTATGCCTCGCGGCGGATTCACTCCAAATGAGATTTTACCGTTCAGTGGTTCAATCAGCTCATACTGCCAGTATCCTCCGCGAAAGCCCATCTCTTTATTCCGGGGTATCCACTGACCTCTAAACGAGTTTGGCACCTTCACTTCAGTCTGTCCCACTGTGGTCCAGAACAGCATGTGTGTCGCGGATATCGTCCCGTTCAATTCAATTCCCACATCGATGTGTTCGTTCTTGAGGTTGTTCACATACACGTTCCATTCTGATCCCGGAGCGCGAGAAAACGAGTGCCTTGACCAGTTTCCTATCCCATGATAACCTTCAGCCACTATATAATCCGCATTCCGAAGCGCTGATACCTGCTCGGGGTATATCCGCGCTGAGAACACTTTCTTCCCTCCGACCACAGCATCTTCCTTGAGATCCCAATGAAAAGGATACCATATCCGAGCAGCGTCAGCATCGACTACAAAAGACACCATCGCTTGGTCTGGCATCTCAGCGGCGTGTAGAACTGTGAGAGACAGCGCGTCCGGGAACTCCTGGAATGGCCTGTTCAGGAATATGACAACCAGGAACAGGAGGAACAGCGCAAATCCCAATCTGGATTCGATGAAAGCCCGTATCCGGCCAGCCATAAGCCCCAAAGTCCGGATTTGCCTATTAATAGTTAACCCAAACCCTCGCCTTTCCCCCACATTCGACAGTAACTGACTGATTCTTCTGATCGTTCTATTTTGTCGACGA
>JBBSWF010000084.1:0-4349 GCA_038046365.1 Nanobdellota archaeon | reverse complement strand
CCGCAGAAGAACCGCATACTTCAACCACGACAACTAGTTTCCGCGCAAAGCCAATATATTGGAAACCTATATAAATAATGAAATTTCGAACGAAAAGAGGTCATCGTTCTCAAGGGTATACGGCGATCCGGAAAATCAACAATAATCAAGCAGTTGATCCACGAGTTGATTAAAAGCGGCATTAACAAGAGACAGGTATTGTATCTGAATTTAGAAGATTACAGCTTTGCCAACGACCTTAACCTCAACCTATTTGAAGATGTCCTAAAAGCATACAAAGAATATAACAAGCCGGATAAATCAGCAAGTAGCAAAAGAGATGATCAAAAAAGGATATATTTTTTTATTGACGAAATACAAAAAATATCTGGATGGGAAAGGTGGATCAGGACTAAATATGATCTCAATGAAAACATCAAGTTTGTGATATCTGGCTCATCAGCCTCCCTTTTGTCAAAAGAACTATCCACACTGCTCACAGGAAGGAACCTCTCATTTGTCATAATGCCCTTGTCTTTTAATGAATACGTTCACTTCACTAAAGACAATGAAAACTTAGATGAATACATGAAGTATGGAGGGTTCCCCGAAGTTGTTCTTGAAAAATCTGAGGAAAAGAAGGTTTACTTACTGAAGCAATACTTTGAAGACATAATCCACAAAGACATAATCGATAGGTTCGCCATAAGGAATACAAAACAGGTCTTGGATTTAGCTAGGTACTTGGTGTCTACATCGGGCTCGAAAGTGAGCGTGAACAAACTTTCCAAAATATTTGGCCTGTCTAAAGATACGCTGCGTACATACATCAATTACATGATTGATTCGTACCTATTGTTTGAAGTCACTTATTTTTCTTATTCTGCTAAAGTAAGGCATGACGTCACAAAGCTGCCAAAGCTTTACTGTTTAGATAGTGGATTTATGAATGTCGTTAACACAAGATACTCACAAAATCTTGGGCAGGTTTTTGAAAACACAGTTTTGATCAAACTCGCCCAAATCCACAGAGAGATAAGTTATTGGAGTGAATTAAACACTGAAGTGGACTTCATAGTGGAAAAGACAGCAATAAACGTGACTGCCGCAGATAAAATACCAGAGAGGGAACAAAAGGGTCTGGAAGAATTCAAGAAAAAACACAGGGAGTTTGATCTGTTATTGATCTCCAGAGCGCAATCAAACGAAAACATGACGCCCATACTTGAATTCCTTAGGCAAGAATAATCGATTATAGGTATTTGTATAGCGCCCTAAGGTCGAAATCCGCTCGTTTATAGACGCTGGCGCGTCGCGGGGGTTGCCCCACCCGGGGCGCAGCGCCCTCGATGTTCCCGTCGAGGATATCGAAGGCGCTAAACAAATACCTTATAGCGGATCGCATACCTCACCCAATTGTCACGAACTTTCCAGCCTCGATCTGGTTGATCGTGATTGGCATCAAGCCGATCCCATCTGCATCGATGCTTATCGACCCTATGGCGCCCCGGTAGCCGGTGAGGGAGGATAGATGGGTCATCACGCATTCACTCTCATCCCCACAGCGGTTTAACGCATCATTTAGGGCGTTGAAGGAGTCAAAGGATGTTCTCGCGTATATATCCGGCTCTTTCCCATATCGATTGAGATATCCATTCTCAAAAGCTGTTTGTGCCAGCTCACCTGTGTTTTTGTAGCTATATGGGTAGATTATCCAGTCAGCTAGCTCGCCAGCTCCGTCTATGTGGACTGGATCTTGCGTCGTGACTGGCCCGTATATCTGAGTCTTGAGTCCAAGCTCGTCCATCTGCTTGAGTTGGGCGATTAACGGGGCTCCATACGATTGTATAAATATGCCGTCTATCGGGGATTCCATGATCTTTGTCAGTTGCGTCCGAAAGTCAGTGTCGCCCTTGGCGAATTTTTCCTGTGTAGTGATCTTGCCCCCGCGTTGGGTGAATCTGTCGTCGAAGTAGTTGGCGCTTTCCACTCCGAACTCATCATCAAGATATAGTATCGCCAATATTCTTGCATCTTTTGTGTCATATGAATAGTCTGCCAGCCTCTCGATTAGCGCCCGTGTCCGAGGGTGCAGTGAGAAGTGGTGTGGCCCGAGTCCGATGAAGTTTGAGTTAAGGGCGCCAAGGGAGAGGTAGACAATGCGGTTCTCTTTCATCAGGTCGGCAGTGCTTCCTATCACAGCATTGCACACAGGGCCCATGAGAAAATGGATCTTATCAGTCTGGACAAGCTTGTTGGCCGCATCAAGCCCTTGCTTTGCCGCGCAGGAGTCATCTTCAAATATAAGATCTATCCTCGCCTTTTGCGTCTCCGGCAGGGAGTCGTATGCTAGTTGAATGCCGTTCTTGGCGTTGTTTCCAACAAATGCCGCTGGGCCGGAGAGCGGAAGCAATACGCCTATCTTTGTCTGATGGGCAGTCGGAGCGATCGCCTGTTCGATTTCTCCATTAGGAGTGCATGACGCTACAACAATGGCAAAGATCACGGCCAGCACTTTAGAGAGGGTCCTGATTTGGTTATTGTTCATTTCATCGCCAAACAGCCGGAAAGTATAAATATTTGTGTCATACTATCATAGTACGACATAACATGAACACCAAAATCCTCGAAGCGGCAGGCTTGACAGGGAATGAGATCAAGGTATATCTCGCTCTCCTGGAATTAGGTTCTGTGACCGCAGGAGAGATATTGAAGAAGATTGAAATTCATAGAGGAGCAGTGTATGACACGCTGGACAAACTGATGGAAAAGGGCCTTGTCTCTTATGTCATCAAGGCAAACCGGAAATACTTTGAAGCCGCCAACGCGAAAAACCTGCTCGATGTGATCGAAAAGAAAGAGGCGGCCATATGGCAGGAGAGACAAGACCTGCTGCAGATTATCCCCCAATTGGAGAGCAAGAGAAAATTGGGTAAATCCCCCCAGGAAGTCACATTGTATAAAGGGAACAAAGGACTGAAATCCATTTTCCAGGACTGGCTGGAAGAGAGAAAAGAGATCCTTGTCATCGGCGCTTACCCTGAGGTGTCAGAATCGCTCAAGCGTCATATGGAATACTCTCTTCCTTCATTCCATACTAAGAGGGTGAGACAGAAACAGACCATGCGATTCATCTTCCCTGAGAAGTCGATCCTGAGAGCGAAGCAGTTGAAAGAATACGAATTTACTCCGGTGAGGATATTGTCCTCCCCCTTTGCCTCAGCTACATCCATCCAGATTTATGGAGATAAAGTTGCGACGATCATGTGGTCATCAGACCCGATAGGCATCGTCGTCAGGAGCAAGGAGATCGCGCAATCGTACAGGGATTACTTCTCAGTTCTTTGGGAGATGGCTAAACCGATATGATAAGTGATCGGGTACTAATAGAAGATTACCCCTGCCACAAAAGAGACTCTTGTTTATGGATAGTATTTAGGGTTGTGGCTCTTGCTGCTACTTCAAAAGTTGTTATTCTTTCCTCATCCAGAAGAACAGTAATCCCTTTAGATCCTCCCTATAATAATTCAATGCCAAGACGCTAAATATCACGAACACTGCCACGCTTGACCACTGCCCGACGCTCAATCCATAATAGAGCGTGTCCGCTCTCCAGAAGTCGAGCGCGAACCTCCCAACTCCAAACATCAGCCCCATCATCACAAACACGAATCCGTCCTTATGAGGTCTCAGGTAGAGCAGTATGAGCAGAGGCACCATCAGGAATCGTTTCAAAGCAGAATAAAGTTGATATGGATGCCTGCAACCTTCAACGTTCGGGAAGTTCACGCACCACGACACGTTGGTAACCGGCCCGTAGAGCTCGCCGTTCGCGAAGTTCGCCAGCCGCCCGACTCCAAGGAAGAACACAAAAGGTATGCACATTATGTCCAATAGCTTGCCTAATTGTATGTTTTTCTCTCTGCATCCCCACCATGTCGCAAGTATCACTCCGATAAATGATCCGTGGAATGCCATTCCCCCTTTCCATATCATGAATATGTCAAGCGGGTGCGCCAGATAATAAGAGGGATACCAGACCAGGGTCGAGAACAATCGTCCGCCGATTAGCGTCCCAAGCATCATGTAGAATACGATATCATATACATCATCGTCTGACAATTTCAGTATGCCCTTCTTGCACACCCATTTCAGGTATGGCACAGCGAACAGGAATCCTAAGGCATACACGAGCCCATAGTATCTGATCTCAAGCGGCCCTGCATGTAACAACACGGGATTTATCGTTGATGTAAATGGCATGTTAATCCGTGATTTAGCCCTAAGTATTTATGTGTATCACCAAAGAGGCGCAATGCCCCACATTCGACAGTAACTGACTGATTCTTCTGATCGTTCTATTTTGTCGA
>JBBSWF010000083.1:0-15746 GCA_038046365.1 Nanobdellota archaeon | reverse complement strand
GGAGGAACTACAGAAAATCAACTATAACCCAAGAATTCTCATAGATGTATAGCTCATTCGAGAACTCGGGCAGCGCCATAAGGTCGAAACTCCTTTGTCAAACATTTCTTTTGGCGCGGCGAGGGGACGCTCCATCGGGAACGCCGCCCCCTCGCCGATAACCGCAAGAGTTTCGAAGGCGCTGCCCGAGTTCAAAGCCCTGACAGCGGCTTCTCGCATGTCGATATCATCTTTTGATTCATCGCGAATTGGTTTGAGGCCAAAGGCCTCTAACCTGTTAGAGGCTGTTTGCAGCCTCCAACATTTCGACGAAAAATTCGCTCTGATGATAGACTAATCGTCATGCTCGACTTGAGGCCGCGGTCAGGGCTGTCGAGAGCTATACAAATACCCAGCGTCTACTCTTGGAGTATGGTGTTCAAAACGTTTTTAAATGGTCCCCGGTTCCAAAGACCCATACTTGGCGGCCATAGTATAATGGTAGTATAGGGGACTGTGGATCCTCTGGCCTGGGTTCGATTCCCAGTGGTCGCCCTTCCCTTTCTCTTTTTGGGATCTTGATATGTAAATGAATTTATATGACTGTCTCATCAGTTTGGTCAGATGGTCAGGGGTTATCTATTCGGATGGCATTTGATTGTGTTGTTTTTGTTGACAGCTCTGCTCCTTTCAGGCTGTGCAGAGAAAAAGGTCGATTCGTCCGGAGCCATCCGTATCGGTGCTGTCCTTGCCTTGACCGGCTGGGGCGCTCCGATGGGGAACAACATGTTCGAAGGCGCCACTCTTGCCATAGAGCAGGTCAATTCCGCCGGAGGCATCCGGGGAAGGCCTCTCCAGCTTGAAGTGGAGGATTGGAAGTCGAGCAACGCCGACGCGACCACGGCGGCCAAGTCTCTTATCGAAATCAAAGGTATCAAGATCATTCTAGGGCAGTGGTCTGGGGATGTCCTCAGTTATCTATCCGTCTCTGACTCGGCTAATGCGACTATACTTTGTATCGGTTGCGGCGCTCCAGGCATGACTGAGAAGAGTCCTGGTCTGTTCCGGGTCTGGCCGTCTGATGAGCTTGAAGTCAAGGCAGTCATACAGGACATGAGACTCAAGGGTTACAAGAATCCTGCGGTGATCTACACTATTGATCCCTGGTCTGGGGGGGGTTGTACAATTCGTTTGTCGATAAGTGGGGTGAATCCCAGTCATTTGGTGCAGAACCTGGACGTACGGATTTCCGCACCGAGCTTTTGAAGATTAAGGAATCCGGCGCAGACTCCATATACCTGCCGCTCTTTATTCCAGATGCTGGCATCGCCATCAGGCAGGCTCGGGAACTCGGTATGGGGGCTGCATTATACAGCACCTCCTCGACTTCTGATCCTTCGGTTCTCTCCGCAGCTGGAGGATCCGCGGATGGTGTGGTCTTTCCAAGATACACGCCGTCCACCGATAAATTCAGACAAGCTTATGTGTCAAAGTTCGGTCGTCAGCCCGGCCTTTATGCAGATACTGGATACGATGCCGTGATGATCTTGGCGGATGTGTTGAATAAGAACGATGGTGGCCTCTCAATGGTCAGGGACGGCCTTTACAAGATAACCGATTATCCGGGAGCTTCAGGGTCTATCACCATCGATAAGGCTCGGAATCGTGTCTCACGTGATATCCAGATGATGACTATAACGGGCGGGACTCCTGTCGCTTTATCCGGTCCATGATCCGACTCGGTCAAACAATATCTTCAGTTTCTCGATTTGCGGCTTGACGATTCTCCTGGCTGATTCCAAATTGATCTTGTTGTAGGTCTTGTCAAATATCTCTAGAAGTTCCTCTTTGGGCACGGTCTCTCTGCTGTGTTTTTGCCATTCTTCGTCAAAGAATGTCCCTAATGCGTCGGCTGATTGTATGACTTTGATCTCAATCTCATTGTTTTCACTAGAGTGTTTGCTGTCATGCTTCAATATGCACTTCAAAATCAGGCTCTTTTTCTCCTCCGAAATATCGAAGTTTTCGAGGAATTCCTTTGACAGCTCATGGCTTCTTTCGCTGTGCCCCTTCCTTCCTTTGTCTTTTCCGATGTCATGGAGCAATGCGGAGATCTCGACAACTTCTTCATCGGCCTTCTCGATCTTTGCCAATTGCAGCGCGAATCTTCTGACCAGTTGGACGTGGTTTTCCCATAGTTTGGGATCGTCTTTGTACTCTTTGCAATGTTTTTGTGCGAATTTCTCGATTTTCAATTTCAGATTGTGCTCCATGATCTTCTTCAGGACCTAAGCGACCTGCTCTTTCAATCTCTTCAAGAATCCTCTCACATCCAGCCTAGAGAAATCCCCAATTACAGAATCCTGTCCGTGTCTCATCCATTCACGCAATGGTTTTCCGGCAAGCGGCGACTTCCACCATTCATTCCCGTACTCCTTCGCCAGCTTGTTCCTCATCTCAAATGATCTGACAAATGCCAGTAGATAACTTGGCACATACAACAGTGACTCAGGCAGTATGTGGTGCAGTTGCCAGTATTCTCCAGGTATTGTCATTCCCATGCAGTCTTTGATGTGCCGTGCATAAAGATCGTCCCATTTCTCGAATGGTATCTTTTTCTCGTATGTGTCGATTCGGAACAGCGAGTTCGCGCAGTAGAATGATACTGCGAACAGGTTGTGGAACCTGACTCGTTTGTGTATCTCTAGGGCGGTCTGTTTCGACAGCCCGAGCTCCTTTGTGCAGTATATCTCGTCTTCTATGAGGTCTTCGAAGAATGTGGAGAAGCTCTCCGCGAGGCCCATGCTCATCAGGTTCCTTGTCCAGTATGGCAGCGCAGGATCTATGCTTGATGCGTGTATAGCGTGTCCGTACTCGTGGTATGCTGACACTGCCGTGTTCAGGGGGTTCTCTTTCTTGAATGACACCCTGATGTCTGTAGGCACTCTGATGAAGCTGCAAAACGGCGATGGGTATTTGCCCGGCCTGTCTGCGTCGTCGAGCTTTATCTTTGATGGGTCTAGCCCCATATCCCTGATCGTCTTCAGGCAATGCCCGAGAGAATCGACTTTCTCGAACGCTGGCACGATGTCTTCATAGATCTTGTTTCTCATGTAGTAGAAGTCGTCGTAGTATTCTGGCTCTCTTCCTGATATTTTCTGGCTGTAGTGTGAGAATCCTTTCTTGAATCCTGGTTTTGCCGCGTCGCGCAATTGCTCGATTATCGCCCTCAATTGCCCTATCTTGAGTTTGTGGTGCTCAAGGTACGTCTTCAGAGGGTCGGTCCCATTATCCTCGAACACGGCAAGGGACGTCTCGAATCTCTCTTTGATCAAGGGGGTTATGGCAGGCACTTTCGCAACAAAAGTGTCGAACACCTTCTTCCTGTCCTTGTCGTTGGCGTCGACTACCCATTGTCTCCATGTGGTCCAGTTGACGTGCAGTCCGTTGTGTTTGTGCTCTTCGCATGTGATCTTTGTCTTGCGCTCTTCCTCGAATTTGAGCGCGACGTCCACTGTCCGTGAGCTCGCTACCGATTCCACCGCGTCGATGAATATGAGCTTTGGCTCGCTCCATCTCTTGAGGAAATCCGCGTTGTGAGTTCCGTTTGAGGCTTCAAGCGACTTTATCCTCTCTTCAGAGTAAGGCAGCCCTACTCTCATCTTCCAGTATTCGTCGCCTAGCTGGACTTTGAGCTCTTCTGCCTGTTTGCACCATTCGTTTAGTTCCATCTCTGCGCGAATCTTCTGTGGTGTTTTTATTGGTTTCCATCCCGGTATTTTTCACGGGAATGCCGTCCAAAATGAGGTAATTATTTAAGCAGAGTTGATACCTGATGGCTATGGCAAAAGAACTCATACTATCCCTCACCGTCCGAAAGGAAGGGAATCGCTACTGGGCTTGGTGCCCGGAGCTCGATGTCTCAAGCGAAGGCAAGACAACAGAAGACGCGCGGGATAATCTTCGTGAGGCAGTCCAATGCCATATCGAGACGATGATCGAGCAAGGGGACATGGAGCTCCTTCTTGAGAAGCTTGGGCTCACAAGAGGTGAATTGGATAAAGACGTTGTCATCCCGCGAGTTTTATCAGGCTCATTCGAAGTCCCGCTTTCAGTCTCATGAAGCTCCCGAAGATCTCTGGCAAAGAGGTGATTGTCCTCTTGGAAAAAAGAGGGTTTGTCATTCGGATCGGTTTAGAGCAAGGCTGAATTAGGGCTGTTTCCTCGCAACGGTTTTAAATGCCTCCTAAATCACTATAGGGATCATGCCCAGACTAGCAATAATCGAGAAGGAGAAGTGCCATCCTGATAAGTGCGGGAACTGGCTCTGTATCAGGCTGTGCCCTATTAACCGTATGGGTGATGAGTGCATCACTAAGGGCAAGGATGGCAAGGCGTTCATCGATCCTGAGATGTGCAATGGCTGTGGCATCTGTCCTAAGCGCTGTCCATTTGGCGCTATCCACATAATCAACCTTCCTGATGAATTGTGCAAGCAGCCTATCCATCAGTATGGCACGAACGGCTTCCATTTGTACAACCTGCCTGTGCCGATGTTCGGCAAGGTCGTGGGCATCATCGGCCGCAATGGCATCGGTAAATCCACTGCCATAAAGATTCTTGCCGGCCAGCTAAAACCTAATCTTGGCCAGGAGCTTGAGGCTCCTTTCGAGGAGCTTATGAATTTCTTCAAGGGCACTGAGGCTCAGATTTATTTCGAGAAGATGAAGAAGGGCCAGGTTACTGTGTCTTACAAGCCTCAGCAGGTCGACCTTATCCCGAAGACTTTCTCTGGCACTCCTAGGAAGCTTCTTGAGCAGGCTGACAAGAGAGGGAAGCTCAACGAGGTCGTCCGGCAGCTCGAGTTGGAGAAGGTCCTTGACAGCGACATCTCTAAGATATCCGGCGGCGAGCTGCAGAGGGTCGCTATCGCAGCCACGGTTCTCAAGGAAGCGAATGTGTACATCTTTGACGAGCCGACTTCTTTCCTCGACATCAAGCAGCGTCTCAAGATTTCTAAGTTCCTAAAGGAGCTTGCCACGCCTGAAGTCGCGGTGATGGTAGTCGAGCACGATCTGATAATTCTAGACTACCTCTCTGATATGGTGAACATAATGTATGGTAAGGAGAACTGTTATGGTATTGTCAGCCAGCCTAAGGCTGCAAAGGCCGGCATCAACACTTTCCTCGAGGGCTACTTGAGGGATGAGAATATGAGGTTCAGGGATTACCCTATCAAGTTCTCGTCGCGTCCTCCGATGAAGCTAGGCGACCGCCCGTCCATCATCGATTGGGATGGCCTCAGGGTCAAGCTTGGCAATTTCTCGCTTTCCGCTCCCAAGGGCCAGCTCAAGAGAAAAGAGGTCGTGGGTATGTTGGGTGAGAATGGCATTGGTAAGACCACTTTTGTCAAGATCCTGGCTGGCGTCCAGAAGCCTGATGATGGTTCTGTTGATTGCCATGTCAAGGTCGCTTACAAGCCTCAGTATGTCGAGGCGTCAGAAGTGATTGTCGCTGATATCCTGCGTGATGCCCAGACTAAGTTCGAGCTCGATCTTATGCGTCCTCTCAACCTCGGCGAGCTGATGGAGCGAAGACTAGATCACCTTTCCGGTGGCCAGCTCCAGCGTGTGGCTATCGCTTATTGCTTGAGCCAGGACGCGGACCTTTACCTTATGGACGAGCCGTCCGCTTATCTTGATGTAGAGCAGCGCCTCGGAGTCTCTAAGGTCATCCGTGAGTTCATGGAGTCGCACGGCAAGGCTGCTTTGGTCGTCGATCACGACCTCCTCTTCCTCGACTACCTGTCTCACCGCTTGATGGTCTGCGATGGCGAGCCTGCCCGCAAAGGGCTCATCGAGGGTCCGTTCGACATGGGTGATGGCATGAACCGTTTCCTCAAGGACTTGGGCATCACTTTCCGTCGCGACCAGGAGTCCATGCGTCCGAGGGCTAACAAGCTGGGTTCTCAGATGGACAGCGAGCAGAAAAGGACGAACAAGCTGTATTATGATTGATGTGGCATATTTTTCTTGTTCTGTAGTTTGTAGTGTGCTAGCACGCAGGCGATTTCATTGAATGTTGCATTCTTGTCATTCACTCTGGCTTTTATCTCACTCAAATAGTCTTTTTCCGACTGGATAGAGGGGAGTATAATCTTTATTTTCTCTTGTGGGATGACTTTTTTTATCGGGATTTGGTTATATTCGATTAGCTTGGCGAGGTGTTCCCACACCGTGTTGACTTTGATCCCTCGTTGTTGCGCGATTCGTTCAATCGGTATTCCGCTGTTGAGTAGTTTGCGGGTTTTCTGGATGGTGAACGGCGTGTCTGCCTCGTCTATATGTCGTTGAAAAGAGTTGGGTTGTTTTCTCTTCAAGATAGGGATGGGGGCGACTGGAGTATCGTCTCGTTTTTCCAGGGTGTTATCACTGGTGACCTTGGGGCGAGATTCATTGCGGGGTTTGGAGAAATGCTGATTGAATTGTCTGACGATGTGGCGTCGATACTTATACGTATTTGCCTGTGCTGAGTACGCAAGCCAACCTTGGAGTGATGCGATGATCGTATCGCGGTTTATGGCTGAATCTAGGTATCTCTGACGATACGCCCCGAGTTTCTTCTGGAATCTTCCCATGTTCTTTTTTCGCAATAATTTATGGTGGGGGAAGATGCGGAACCCCAAGAATCCTACCCCTTCACTCGTGTTGACAATTTTGGTCTTTTCCGGGTGTAGCTCCAGGGAGAGACGTTCCCATAAGAATGAATCTATCGCCTTTTCGTATGCCTGGAGTTCTTCATTTATATCGCTGAGGATCACAAAATCGTCGACGTATCTGATATAGTGCCTTGCTCGTAGCTGGTGCTTGACGTATTGGTCTAGCTCGTTGAGGTAGACATTCGCGAAGAATTGGCTAGTCAGGTTCCCGAGGGGCATGCCCTTCCCGGCTATTGCGGTCTTATGATTGCTAAGGATCAAGCGGACAAGTCGCAGTGTTCGCTCATCGGAGATATGTCTTGATACGATTGTGATGAGGATATTGTGGTCGACGCTTTCAAAATAATGTCTGATGTCTGCTTTGAGAGTATAGCACGTCCTTGTGTTGTTCTTAGAGACTTTTCTTTTGAATTCCTCGAATCGTTCTATTGCGCTATGAGTTCCTTTCCCTTTTCTGTTGGCGAAAGAATCGTGGATGAACCGTTTTTCTATTATTGGCTCGATGATATTGCAGAGCGCATGATGGACTATGCGATCGCGAAAATCGGATTTGCTGATCTTGCGGGTCTTTGGATCGCGGATGATAAATGTCTCTAGTGGTTTCGGTTTATACTCCTGATCCCTGAGCTCGCGTTGCAAGGCAAGGAGGTTCTTGTCCAGTTCTCTTTCGAATTCTATGACATACTGTTTTAGTGTCTTGCGCTTGCGGGCTTTCTTTTCGGCGAGCTTGAGGTTTTCGTAGGCGCAGACCTGTTCATATATCGAAGGGGGCATGAGGTTCCCAGTTGTTGGTTGTGCTATTCCGACGAGGCGGCCATTGTTGTTGTCTAGGTTGTTGTTGCCGTTGAGGTTGGACCTATTGTTGATCCTGTTGACGCACAAGGCCCCCGCGCTGTAGCCCGCCCGCTTCTTTTTGATTCACTGCGTCTTCATTTCTGTCGGCGCTGTATTTTATAGCGACGCTGTCGCCGTAGCGGGTGGACGTGTAGCCCCAACCAACAGGCGCTATTTGGAGCGCTGCCTGGGACGATGATAAGAAAAGAGCAGATGTTTAAAAATGGCATCACTTGTAATGCTTGCGTAGGGCCTTCTCGATCTCTTGGCGGTTCGCTGGAGCAGTGTATTGCTCTATCGTTCTCAGGACCAGATCGAGTGTGGGCGCTTGTTTTTGCGCCGTGCGCTTCGCGCACGTTTTGTTCTCACCGTGCGCCTCCGGCGCTACCCCGACAAGGCGGCCACTGCCGCTGTCTAGGCCGTCGTCGCCGCCGAGGTTGGACCCACCGTTGAACCCGTAGACGCACAAGGCCCCCGCGAGTGGTGTTGATTTTGGTGCGATTCTTAGGTAGATTCCCATGTTTGAATCATAGTCGAATTGTTTGCCTTCTTCAAACACTGCTTCGGTGTACTCTTTTAGCAATTTGTCTTCTCTGGCGAGGTAGTTCCAGAGGGGGTTGGATAGTATGGCGGTCTTGCCTAATGGCGTGTCAAGTGGCAAGAGTTCATCCCTGGAGAATTCTTTGCCTTTTGATGTGATATATGTCTCGTCAGTTATTAGCGATAGTCCGTTTTGGAGTTGGCTTTGCGCATTGAGTTGGCGCAGTAGTTGTGAATCGAGCTCTATCTTGATCTTGCCATCGGGGTGATAGAGGACAGCATCGCCTAGGTGGAAATAGTTGTTCCACCATGCGTTCTTGACGTCTTCCGGCTGGCTTAATGCCCAGATTCTTTGCCTCATCAGGTCCGCGGCAGAGAGTGGTGTTCTTCCTTGCGCGATAAGTAGTGGCATTTGTTCAATGATTTTTCCAGAAAAGTCATCGTAATCCTTGGTTGTAAGTGGTAGGTCTCCCATGGTGTGTGCCTCACATGTTTTTCTTTCTGTAGTCTGTGATCCTTTAAAAGTCTTGCTATTTGTTACTATTAGTGGATAGTTATTGGGCTTCCACAAACTTTCCATCCCTCACTGTCCTTATAACAAACACTTCAGGTCCTGCATCAATGATCCCTTTTTCGG
Source organism: Nanobdellota archaeon (assembly GCA_038046365.1). GTDB lineage: Archaea > Nanobdellota > Nanobdellia > Woesearchaeales > JAGWAF01 > JBBSWF01. Next base: position 7,038 of record JBBSWF010000083.1, on the reverse strand, counting down.
TGAAATTTAGCGTCTCAAATGTCACTCCCACCATCCCGGTCCCTTTGTCCAGCTCTTCTTTGATCTCTCTTCCGCTTCTCGCTCCGGTGCGCAATGCCATGACTGCCAATCGGGTCGCGTCGTACGCTGGTGCGGCTGATGGTGATGAAGGTTTTCTGCCGTAGGCTTTCTCGAACCTGCCGTCAAACGCAATCAGTCGTTCATTCTTTCTAGGAAACGGGTGGAATATTGGCCCGGGGTATCTATTGTACCAGTCGGCTGTCTGTTCTGACTCGGTTTGTGATGCTGTGTACATTGGGATATCTAAGCCCATCTCTGTTGCCTGTTGTATGAATGGTTGGATTGTTTCGTCTGTTGTGAACACGAAGAATACTGCATCAGGACTCTCTTTTTTTATCTTGAGTATAGTTGTCCGAAAGTCGGACACATCGTCGTTCACTCCAAATTCGCCTGCCGACGAGATATCATATCTCGATCGGCTTCTCTCGAATGTGTCCCTGACATATTGTGCCCATGTGTTGAGGTTGTAGATCACGGAGATTCTCCTGTGCTCTCTCAAATCCATAAACTCTTCTAATCTTGAAGTCGCTGACGCATCAGGATACGCTGTGATGAACAAGAACGGGTGTCTGTCTGGCTCTTGGACTTCTCCTCCGGTGCTAGGAGAGATCAATACTATTTCTTTCGCGTCAGCGATGGGTGCTATTGCGCCAGTCGACTCATCCCATGTCGGCCCGATGATCACGCTCACCTGGTCGACTGATGCTAACTTCTCGAAGCTGGTCGCGGCTTGTGTTGGGTTTGTCTTTGAGTCCTCGACCACCATCTCAACTAGGGCGCCATTGACCCCTCCTTCTGTGTTGGCTTCTTTTACTGCCAGTTTGGCGGCGTCCATCTCATCAGTTCCCCATGATGCCCCGCTCCCGGTCAATGCGAATAATCCGCCGATCTTGATTGTTGGCTCGACTGTCGCGCTTCCTGTGATTTGGCCGCAGCTCGTCAATAATATTGTGATTAGCACCAACTGCGCGGCAAGACTGGGTGATCTCATTCATGAAAAGAACCGCCGGTTCCATTAATACATTATCTCCCCTGTGTAGGGTGTATAATAGTAAGGGATAAATACTGCGCCGTTTTCAATGTCTTCATGTTTGAGAAAGAGCTTCAAAAGGCGGGATTGACCTCTGGCGAGGCCAAGGTCTACGAATCTCTTCTCCTGCTTGGGCCTAGCACTGTGGGGCCTGTTGTGAAGAGGGCGTCTGTTGCGTATTCCAATATCTATGAGATCCTTAATCGCTTGATGGAGAAGGGATTGGTGAGCTTCATAACGCGTGATAAGACCAAGTACTTCCAGGCTGTGGAGCCGCGCCGTCTTTCTCAATTTCTTGACAATCAGGAAGAGCAGCTAAGAAAGAGCCGCCTTGAGGTCGACGAGTTAGCGCCCCGCCTCGAAAAGCTCATGAAGTTAGCCTCTTCCAAAGAGGAGGTCGAGATATTCTCTGGAGTTCGCGGGCTTGAGACTGCCTATGAGAATCTGCTCTTCGGTGCCAAGAAAGGCGATGTCCTTTTTTTCTTCTACCAGCATGAACCGGATTATTATGATCTTGCTGAGCAGTTCTACTTCCGGCAATGGCCCTGGCTCAAGAAGAAAGGTATCTTGGCAAGGGGGATCTCTAATGAATCCTACCGTCACACTGCCTTGTCCAGGAAGAGTCCATCGCTGATAACCTCAAGATATGTTCCATTCCCAGTTCCAGGCAATTTCGACATCCTTTCAGATAAAGTGTTGATCACCTCTTGGCAGGAGAGGCCTGTGGGGATACTCATTGAGTCAAGGGAGATCGCGGAGAATTTTAAGAAGTATTTCCAATCGTTGTGGGTCCTCGCTAAACAATGAATCTGTTCCTTCATGATATCCACTTCACGCCCGTCCCTTGCTCTCCCCTCTTGTCACTCCGCCGGCTATCAAGTGGGCCGCCCTAAGCGGCTCCGGAATATGTGAGTGTGTCGATGTCAGCCGCACGATCTTCTCAGCCTCCTGCTGGCTGCATCCGGCATGTTGGATGTATATCTCTCCAGCAGGCTTCGGCTCCCCGGCTTTTCGCAATAGCTTGATTTTCGATCGCATCCCAATCTTCACGAGCGCCGCTTCTATCTTCTCATAATCCGGATAGTCTCTTATCGTGACGATCACAGGCAGTTTTGTCTTCTCAGCTAGTTGATGTATGTCGATGACATTGAAACCGCCCACTGCGATCCCATCTAGGAGTATAGCTTGCAGCTGTTGATAGAATTTTGTCCGGACCACCAGATCCGCGATCTTTCTTGTCGCGTCGTGTCCGTCGACTTTAATGCGTGTGGACACCACGCCGTCCATGAATTGCCCTCCGCGGTAGATGGTGCCGACGACGAGTGTCTCGTGGTCGATTCCTTTGCGGAATGGCGCGTCGTCGAATCCCACGACCCGTGCTTCCATCTTGAGATTTCGTTTCATCCTGCCATGACCCAATATTAGCTTTTTCTGTTCTCACTCGACTATGTTCACTGCGTCTACCACTCCGTCTGCGTCCTTGTCCACGCCTTCGATTATCTTTGCCATGGTCTCTGTCTTGTTTTTGTTTCCGGCTATGACTTCCGGCAGGCGGGTCAATAATGAAAGTATCGCCGCTCTTGTCCCGCCGTATCTCTTCCCGGCCACAAGCAATACGCTCTTCTTTGGGTTGAGGGGATTCTTGGCTTTCACTATAACTCCCATCTCGTCGCTGTGGTATGTCTTCCCGCTCACTGTTGAGTGTATGGCATAATGTCGGTGCGGGTCGAACCTGACTGGCAGCCGGTTGTTGAACCTTCGCGTGACCATGTTGACCACCGGGCCGCCGATCAATATAAGATTTCCTCTCAGGTCTTCTTCTCGCGCTTCAGTGTCGAGTTTCACGTTTAGCTTTGTTGATGTTGATATGAACGTGCCTAGCCACAATGACAGGTCTATCCCGTAATATCCGTCGCGTGATCTTGCCATCTCTGGCCCGTGCGGATCTGGGCTTCCAACTATGATGCTTGCGCGAAGCTCTCCGTTTTCGATAAAGGGTTCTAGGAAAGTTTGTGGCTGCGCTCCGATGAGGTTTATCGAGTCGGTGTGGGTTTTGCCGAATCTTAGTGCGAACGCCGGTTTTGTCAGCCCGTAGACTCGCGCTTCTGTGCCGTGCACTGGTTCTGTCTTCAATACTTCAACGAGTCCGCTTTTCTCGAGCCTCCTGATGTGGTAGTATACTTTCTGCTCGTGGACTTTGAGCGAGTTGGACAGGGCTTTCGGGTATGTGGGGTGTTCAGCTAGGTGTTCGAGTATCTTCGCGGCGAGCGCGCTTGTCGCCGCCTTGATCTGGTCCGGCCGCACTTCTTTAATTGGGGTGCTGATGAGTTTCTCCTTTCTCTGTTCTAGCAGTAGCATGGTCTTTAGGCCATATCATGCGTCTAAACTATTAAAAGATTTCTTTTATTAGTGTTAAAAGAATGTTGATAACACTTTTATAGGGGCGCCCATCCCGTCATCTGCATGATAGACGCTGTCTCATGGTGCCTCTGATGTGCGGCATCGCAGGCTATAAGGGTACTGAAGATGCCACTCAGGTTGTCATCGAAGGTCTGCGCAGGCTAGAGTACCGGGGGTATGATAGCTGGGGTGTGGCTTCGATAAACAATGATCACATCGAGTTGTTCCGCAGAGAAGGCCGCATCGGCCAGGTGTCTATCTCAAGAATCGGCCGCTCATCAGGCATCTCGATAGGCCACACTCGCTGGGCGACTCACGGGGGTGTCTGTGAGTCCAATGCCCATCCTCACCTCTCTTTCGACAGCAAGGTGGCTGTGGTCCATAATGGCATCATCGAGAATTACCAGGAATTGAGGTCAGGCCTTCAATCAAGAGACATCGCTTTGCAGAGCCAGACCGACACCGAGGTCATCCCTCATCTCATCGCTCTTGAGCTCACCCAGGACACTTCATTCGCCGAGGCTGTCCGGAAGGCGTGCCTGCGGCTCAAGGGCTCTTATGCCATCGTGGCTGTGCATCAGGATTTCGATGAGATAGTTGTCGCTCGTGACGGCTCGCCTGTGGTCATCGGTACCAGGATGGATGAGTCTGACAAGGAGTTCTTTGTCGCGTCTGACGTGACCGCTTTTCTTGACCGCACAAAGGAGGTCGTCTACCTCAGGGATGGTGATCTTGCGGTCATCAACAGTTCTCTTGAAGTGAGGAGGATAATTGACGCTTCCCATGTCGATTTCAAGATAGAAACGGTCCCATGGTCTCTTGATGAGGCGAGCAAGGGCGAGTATCATCATTTTATGCAAAAAGAGATCCATGAGCAGCCTCAGGTCGTGGTTAGCGCCCTCGCTCAAGACGATTCGGCGCTCGCGCAAGCGTCATCCTGGATTGGTGAGGCAGGTCGGGTCATCGTAGTCGCTTGTGGCTCGTCTGCTTTGGCTGGCATGGTGGGTCAGGCGTATTTCCGTTCTCTTGCAGGCAAGGATGTCCAGGTGGTCTTAGGTTCAGAGTCGGATTCCATCATTCCGTGCCTCTCAAGCCAGGATGTTCTGATCGCAGTCTCTCAGTCTGGTGAGACCGCTGACACTATCCATGCTGTCAAGACCGCTAAAGCGAAGGGGGTTCGTTTAATCTCCATTGTCAACGCGACCGGCTCGTCTTTGTCTAGGATATCTGATATTGTGCTTCCGATGAGGTCGGGTCCTGAGATCTGTGTGGTCGCTACAAAGAGCTACATAAGCACAGTCTCCATATTGGCGCGTCTTGCCTCGATGGTCGCAAAGACAGACATCACTTCATTCTCCAATCTGTCGACTTCTATGAAGTCTCTCATCGCGTCTGTCGAGCCTCAGGTGGCTGCGCTTGCCGTCCGTATAGCTAAATCAAAGGACATATTTGTGATCGGCCGGGGCCTGCTCTATCCGACTTCTCTTGAGGCTGCGCTCAAGCTCAAGGAGACTTGTTACATTCATGCTGAGGGCTTCGCTGGCGGCGAGCTCAAGCATGGTTCCATAGCTCTCATCGAGACAGGCATCCCGGTCATCGCCTTGGCGGATGATTCGACTCGCGCTCTGATTGTCTCCAACGCCATGGAGGTTCGCGCCCGCGGTGGTTGGGTCATCGGTGTGGACACGAAGCCTAACGAGGCTTATGACGTGTTCATCCAGGTGCCTGATCTGGGGTTGCTCCAGCCTCTGATCTCGATCGTTCCTCTTCAGCTCCTCGCGTATCATGTGGCTGTCGTCAAGGGCTTGGATCCTGACAAGCCGCGCAATCTGGCTAAATCAGTGACGGTGAAATGATCATATGGGTCGGTTTTTTATGACATTGGGGGTTCCATCATTCAAATGGTCAAGATTGTAGTCATCGGTGGGGGCACAGGTTCATATACCGTGCTAAGAGGTCTCAAGCGCCACACTTCTGATATCACTGCGGTGGTCTCGATGTTCGATTCAGGCGGCTCGACTGGTGCTTTGCGCGACGAGTTCGGCATCCTCCCCCCTGGTGATGTGAGGAGATGTCTTCTCGCGCTCTCCCCCGAAGAGGCGCAGACCAAGGTCCTGAGAGAATTGTTCAATGTCCGATTTGACGGTTCAGGTTCTCTTGGGGGTCATTCGTTTGGGAATCTTTTCCTCACCGCCTTGACTAAGATATCTGAGAGTGAGGCCGAGGCGATCCATAAGGCTGGGCAGCTTCTGCGTATCCGTGGCCAGGTCCTTCCGGTGACTCTCGCTAATCGCACTCTTTGCGCTGAGCTGTCTGATGGTGCTATAGTCCGTGGTGAGACCAACATCGATATTCCTAAGCACGACTCATCTTTGAGGATCAGGCGCATCTTCCTTGACCAGCCTGCAAAGGCTTATCCTGATGTCATCAAGGCGATCGAAGAAGCTGATTTGATTGTCCTTGGTCCTGGCGACCTTTACACTTCGGTCCTTCCTAACCTGCTGGTGGAAGGCGTCCCGCAGGCCATCTCAAATAGCGGCGCTGTTAAGGTCTATGTTTGCAATCTTATGACAAAGACTGGTGAGACCACAGGTTTCGCCGCGTCTGATTTCCTCTCCGAGGTCACGGAGTATCTCGGTGGCCATCCTGTCGATTTCATCATCTGCAATGACCGGTTGGGCTCTCAGGACCTTCTGGCTAGATACGCTAGCCAGCTGGCTTTCCCTGTCGCGTTAGATAAGTCCGCGATCGAGTCTATTGGTGCTAGGCTCATCTCGGCGAACCTGATAACCGAGCCTGACTTGATCCGTCACGACCCTAAGAAATTGGCCGATCTGATCGTGTCTTTGATAGACTATTGATATGTTGTGTCCTGGAGCTCTGCTCCGGTGGGATTTTTTATTTTCTGCAGAATTTGCTAAGGCGAAAATCTCAGAATAGTGATCGAGTAGTTTCCTTCTTTCCTAAATTCCCATTTCACTCCATCTGGAATTATTTTATTTATCTCCGCCCTTTGGCACAGTCCGGTTTCTATGAACACGGCGGGTTTCCATCCTCGTCTTTTGATTGATTCAATTAATTCAGATTGTGCTCCCAAAGGCCCGGCGGGATGGAACAATGCGATTTTGGGCATATGTCTCAACATTTCCATTCCGCCTTTATGAAGGATGCTCTCAGGCGTGCCCCAAGGAAGATCAGCAATGATAAAGTCCGGTAAATGCAGCTCTTTATTATCGACGTAACTGCCGACTAAGAATTTCATCTCCGCTTTATGTTTTGATGCATTGCTCTTGGCGACTTCTAAAGCATCTTCAGAGATATCAATGACAAAAACATTCGCCCCTGGTTTCTCGAGTTTGATTGTGATTGCGATACTGCCGCACCCAGTTCCGACATCAATAACAGTATCCCCGGTCTTGATCTCTTTCAATAGCGCCTCAACTAAGAACTCGGTTTCTTTATTTGGGATATATGTCCGCTCATCAACAGAAAATTCGGCGGTGTCCCAAATTGGGTTAGGATTTGACCACCTCTTGTGCGGATGTTGT
>JBBSWF010000082.1:0-1900 GCA_038046365.1 Nanobdellota archaeon | reverse complement strand
TGTTCAGCTAAAACCCCCTGGAAGCCCCGCCCTTTAGGGCGGGGAGGAGGTCACTGTCCTGATACAGGTTTTGCAGGAAATTTATCATACTGCCTGAGGGGCTTCCATCCAGTATTTTGCAGATGCTCATCTATGAACTTCCGCGCAAGCTGCTCTGGTTTAATGAACAGCGCCAGAAATCCAGCGAGCGCCTATAGTCCTGTTTTTCTATGAGATTGCGCGAGCGAACGACCTTCTAGGTCGGGGATGAATGGCGCTTTTATATCCACATTTCACCACTTTTTATCACTGGCAAAGTGGTGAGCCCCACCAGAAAGGAGGTGAGGCCCGATGAAATATAGCGAACACTTCGCACATCAACATGCCGAGGGTAAAAGCACATGGCATATTGAGTGGTGCACGAAATACCGCTATAAGGTATTCAAGAGCGAGTATCATAAAAACATTTGTGAGATCGCTCTCGATGAATCTGCAAAGAAGGCAAAAATTGTACTTCTCGAAAGAGAAGTACAACCAGAACACGTACACCTAATCGTGGAGTTACCTTTGACGATATCTCCAATCGATGCGGTCAGGCGACTCAAGAGTGTCAGCGCGAAGATCATCTTTGCGCTGATTCCAAACTTGAGACTACGATACCCTCAAGATGCCTTATGGAGCACAGGCAAGTTTGCCATCTCGGTAGGGAACATCACCCTTGAGAAAGCCAAAGAGTACGTCAAGAATCAGTGGACTCACCACGCCAAAAGCACTATTGACTGGAATCCTCGCCCGACCGCAGTCGGGTCAGCCCGCAGGCTGAGGGCTTGCCCCGAGGAGGAGGTCAACTGTTTGGGGACGAGGAAAGCTCACTTCAATCAATTTAAGTAACTTAAAGTAAGTTTAAGTAAAGTTGAAGTAATTGATGTGCTTCTATAAATAATCCTCGTTATTGTGCCAGAAAAGTGGCTAAATCGTGGGAGGCTTAGACGTTTCCTTGAATGAATTATAGCAAGTCTGGTAAATCATGTGCGTGTCTCTCATGAGTACTTCAATGACAGGTCCTAAAGAAGAAACTCACAGATAAAAGTAAGGAATAAGGAACTCCCTCGTTCGTTTTTGTCGTTAGGAATGCGCTATACTCTCTATCTGATTGGCCGGCTCAGTCTAGTATGATCGTATTCAGCCGATCGACGCCGCGGAACCATTTGTCTCGCGTGACAAGGATCATGTTCCTGTCTACGACGACTGAAGCGATCAGCAGGTCAAAAGATGACATCGCGTTGCCAGCGCTCTCCATCGTCTCTTTTAGCTCCGCGAATATGATCGCGCTTCCGCGGGTCGAGTTCAGCAGGACATATTTGTCCAATTCTTTGATGGCCTGCTCTCTCTTGGAAGGATGTCTCCGTAAGTATCCGAGGTAGAATTCAGCGAATGTGGCGAATGTGATCGCGGGGGGATCGATGTAGGTCTCTGACAGTCTGACCATCTTTGCGATGACCTCCTGGTTCTTCTTCTCGATATCGATCAGGATCGAGGTGTCAAGGACAAGTGTCATGTCCGGAATTCGAACTCCTGTCGGATGTCCTTCATTCTCTTTTTCATCTCTTTTGAGTCCTCGTCGGTCAGTAGAGGTCTGCCCTTGAGCACACGATCCCACGCGGCTCTTGATCCGCGGCCGCTCTGGCTGTGCTCGTCCAGTAGGCGTTCGAAGAATTCGCCCATCTTCAGTCCTCGTCTGGCGCTCTCGCTCTTGAACCGCAGCCATGCATCCTCGGACACGTTCTTCAATGCGAATGTGGTCATTGTGATAGTTGAACTAGTTATACTAATATAACTAGTTATATTTAAGGATATCGGTCGCTCGCAGTATTCCCGAACTCGCCCGCCTGATGGCGGGACTCGTTCAGGGAATACTGTA
>JBBSWF010000081.1:0-5257 GCA_038046365.1 Nanobdellota archaeon | reverse complement strand
GAAGATAACAGCAAAACCGCAGCTTAGACCTCCAGAGGGGACTTTATAGTTACTTTCCGCGACGATGCGATCCGATGCCACTATTAAATGATTAATAAAATCAAGAAGAGATGAAAAAATAAAAAGTAAAAAAGACCTGTGTGTCAGGTCAGTTTTTGGTTTTACGGTGTGGCCGCCTTGACTGAGATGTCAGTCAGGGAGGTTCCTGTCACGACAACTTCGTCGCCGCTAAGTGCGTAGTCCGCGTGGTTAGCGAGTACGCGCGCTGCGCGCCTTGTGTCGAGGGCGTCGTAACCTGCTACGAGGAGGGCCACGTGGCCCTGGTTCTCGAAGAGTTTCACGATCGCTTTGCCAGGCTCGAATCCAGCTGCGCAGTTCTCAGGGTTGCCCATGAGGGTCGCTGCGGCGCTGTTCGCGCATGGTCCACCTACGACGATGGCGTTGACGGCTCCGATGTCTTCGACTTCCGTGTCGAGCTTTGCCGCGCCCACGTTGATGCGTTGCACCTGTTGGCTGGCTCCGCCGCCGGCTTTGCTGATGCCGTACTCGCCGCTTACGACGAACACGTGCGATCCGCGCTGCACGAGGGGGTACTCAACGGTTAAGTCTTCGGCCTGGTCGCTTCCGGACGGGTTGAAGATCTCAACTAGGACACCGTAGTCGGTCATGCCGCGCAAGATGTCGTTGTTCTCCTTGATTTCGGAGAGCTTCAGTCCGACTGGGTCAGCTCCGCTTCCAAAGCGTGTCCTTGACTCATCGATGTTCAAGCCCATCTTGTAGTTGGACCTGTTCTCGAATCCGACCAGGATCACTTCGTCGCCTCCAGCTCCTCTGGGTCCGTTCTCATCGAACTCGCTTCCGCGGGTCTTAAGACCGACTTGGAAGAGGGTTGTGACAGATCCTGCGCTGGTGTTCAACGGGAACTGTCCGCCTATGCTCGCGCTTCCAAACACACCATCTGCGATGGAGTTGTTTGTCGCGTTGGTGGCAGCTCCGGCGTGGAAGTTGGCCTGGCACACTGTCGCGTTCACGTGGTCGGTCTGGTTGAGTCCAGGGGCCATCGCGCTCAATAAGCCGATGTGTCCTGGCGGGTTGCGTCCGTCACATACTCCGAGGTCGAGGATTCCCCCGCCTTGGATGACGACTGCAGCACGGCATGGTCCGACTTTTGTGTCTCCGGCAGCGAGTGCGGCTGTTGGGTCGAGTCTTCCGCCTGTGGCGTTTATCGACAGTCCCACGGTGTGGGTGAGAGCCGAGGTGCAACCGACGTTGTACGCAGTGTTGGCTCCGTCTCCTATCGTTCCGTCGTGGTTCAAGTCGATTGACAGGTTGTAGTCTGGGTTTGGTCCTACATATGCGACGTAGGTGTTTCCTCCAAAGACCAGATTCGACCTGTTCGCTACTGACGTGAACTGGCGTGTTTGTCCTGCGAGGTCAGTCATGACGAGCAGGTTGTCTCCCTCGTTGAAGTTCTGGTATTCAACGACGTGGGTGAATCCTGTCTCATCGTTCTTGTCCGTCAGGATGAACAAGTCACGCGGGCTGATGTAGAAGTCAGTTATGTTTCCGCCTTCTATCCACAGCAGGTCCTGGTTGTCGTCACCGACTCTCAAGCCGGTTGCGGCTGAGTTGTCCAGGAAGTCGAACTTGTAGTTCAATCCCTCTTGCGACGTGAACAGTATGTTGTACGCGTCGTTCGCCTTGGCGTTGAACTTCAAGATGCTTGTTCCTGTGTCGACAAGTCCGCCGTACACGATGTCCCAGTTAGGTGACAGCATTCCTTCCGGCTTCTCGAGGTACTCGCGTACTCCGTGCCCGGGTGGGATATACAAGTCGCCGATCAGGGTGTCCGCCTCTAGCCTGTATTTGATAGTCAAGAGGTCGAACTTCGAGTTCGAGCTGTACAGGTTTCCAATCATGGCGACCTGTCCGTCCTCGATTGTCTCGTCGTTCACTCGCACGTTGCGGGTGAAGTTCCTGTTGTTGGCGCCTTGTGATCCGTTGTAGTTGTCGGTGAACTCGACTTGCGTCGCGCCCAGGTAGAACTCAACGAGGTCTCCGCCGGTGACTTCTTCAGCTTCGTTCGGGAGGATTTCCCTGATTCCGACGCGTGTTCCGTCCTTAAGGACTGTCACTTCGCCGTCGCGCAGCTGCCTGGTTATCTCGCCGTTTATCTTGAATTTGGCGACATTCAGGTTGTCCGAGACGATGAGCACGTTTGTTTCGTACTCTTTGCCGTTTATGGTGTACGTCTTGGTCTCTCCCTCTTCCAGGATGTCCGAGACTGCTCCTCCAAGCAACTTGAGTGTCAAGTCGCCGGTCGCGGTCTGGATGTCTGTGGTGGCTACTGCCATCGGGGTTCCAAGCACGTTGAAGATTTCATCTTCGAGGTCGCGCAGCCTGTTGGTCGATTCGATCGCTGATTCAGCGCCTTCCTCGAACTCGAGCTGGTACTCGAACATGATCTGGTTCCTCGCGCTCCTTCCGTAGAGGAAGTCTCCGACATTGTCGTCCTCATCTTGCTGGTACACAGTCAAGAGGGTCGTTGTGAAGTTGTACTCGCCAGTCTCAGCGAACCTGATGTACTGGTTGTAGTTCGTTGTTCCTTCATCTGTCGTGACTACTCCGCCTTTGAGGGCGTTGAGGTCAAGTTCGGTCATTGTCTCGCGCACAGATCCCAGGTGCTCGTTGATCTCGAGGAGATCGTTTGGCTTGGAGATCTCGGCTACGTCTCCTACGACGGATACGCGTCCGAGTCCGCCCTTGTACAGGCCGGTCCCTTCTGCTGGGCCTTCGACTGTCACTACGCTCTCGGCTTGGAGAGCTGTGGCGATGTCGATGCTTCCGATGACGTCTGACGCTGCGGCTTTCTCACCGACGACTATGATCCCGTCAAATACGCCGTCCTTGATGAACAAGGGGCTGGGATAGTCGGCAAGTGAAGCTGCGGCGGCTCCAAATACGGTAGCGCCGACCATGGTCAAGCCAGTGGTCAATGCTGCCATTTTCTGTATTGCTTTTCGCATTTTCACTCTAAACACCTCCAGTGTTTAGTGTTTGTTGTCTCTGCCCCCGGTGCCGACGCTGCGGACCGTGGCATCCTCACTCAATGTATTCGTTGATACCATTGAGCGTATTACCATCCAAGCCTTCCAATTCCATTTATAACTCTTTCGGAAAGCCAAGCCCAAATATTTCGTAAACAATCGCTATACTGGCTAAAAGCGCAGAATTCATCATCCTATCACAGTTGTAACTCCGTAGTGGGAATGTCCCTGTCGACCTGATTTCACCCGATGACCCCATCCCCATTTATAAAGGGGTCATACCTTGAGCGTTTCTTTGGCATCATCAAGCTGACGCGTGAACTTTGTATATAATATTTTCCCGGCCAATCAGGTTCTGATTGGTACGGTTTTTTATATCACCGCTAAATATTCTGGAAAATAGTCGCGGATGTGCCGGAGCGGTCAAACGGGACAGGTTTAGGTGAGTCGGTACGGATTTTCCGGATCTTCTCTAAAAACCCTGTTGGCTTAGTGCCTGCGCAGGTTCGAACCCTGTCATCCGCATTTTTGTGGAGCAGTGGGGCCTGTGCAGTCTGTTTTTTTTGGGGTCATCATATCCCGCAGCTTTCACACTTTGTCGGGGGGCATACTGTCCCTCCTTCTTTCCATCTTGATGCCCATCTCTTGAACCCGTCGAGCGCAGCGACGAATTCTTTCCCGCTCTGCGTTAGGCTATAATCGCATCTTATCGGTGTTGTCTGCGTATGGACTTTCTTGGAGATCAGTCCTTCTTTCTCAAGTTCCTTCAATCGAGTCGACAAGATCTTTGGTGATACGTTTGGCAGGCTTGCTTTGATCTCGTTGTATCTCCTCACTCCGTCATTGCCTTTTGTTATAGAGAAAAGTATGAGCAGCGTCCATCTTTTCCCGAGTATGTTTGCGGCTCGATAGACTGCGCAGTCGTGTTTCATGGTATCGTTTTGGAAACTGTCTCTTATTTAACTATCTTTTGTATACCTGATATAAAAGAGAAATCACCCAAGGAATTATTCACGACAAAAAAATGGAGGGATCATTATGGAAACGATATTTGACTTCATGGCAAAGGATCACGATAGGCTAGACGGTGTTTTCTTGTCATTTCGCCAGCGGGTTAAGGAAAAGAACCTCGCAGACCTCAAGCCATTCTTCCGTGAGTTCAAAACAGGATTGCAGCGTCACATTGTCTGGGAGGAGGAAGTCCTGTTTCCGGCATTTGAGTCTAAGACGGGTATGGTCGGCGAGGGTCCGACCCATGTCATGCGTCTCGAACACCGTTCCTTCGGGGATCTGCTCGATCAGATCCACTCAAAAGTCAGATCAGGTGAGCTTGATGGGATCATGCCTCTTGCTGAGTCATTGCTCGCAGGATTGGGCGACCACAACAATAAGGAAGAGATGATACTTTACCCCTGGATAGATCAGGAGTTGGGTGAGGATGATCGTGCGGAATTGTTCAAGAAGATGGATGCGATCCCTCCAGAGAGGTACGAAGTCTGCTGTGGCGAGATGCCAAACCAGCAAGATGTCTCGTCAGCTTCGCCTTGCGGATGCGGTCATGAAGGGGTGCGCTAATGGAGCCTCCTCGTCCGGACTGGGTCAAGGACAAGGTTCTTCACAAAGACTTTGATGTCATCGAGTGCAAGCCCTACGATGATTACAAGGATCATGATAATGATGATGGCTGTTACGTTCTCATCCGCGTAGATTTTGAGTTCTACGAGATCCAGGTCGCGATACTAAATTACGCGCATGAGATCCTGAATGTGTTCAAGGGTCGCCGCCCGCAGGACTTGTACGACACGATATTTCGCTATGAGAATTCCAATGGGTTGTCCTGGTTTACTAACAAACAGCACATCGCCTATCTTGGCAAGGAGCTAAAGAAAGCAGAGCTGGCTTTGGCGATGGGCAATAAGGGGTATTACCAGGAGTGAGGTCACGCGATCACCATTTGCCAGGTAGGATACTTTGAACGCAGAAGCGCATCGTCGACGTACGACGCGAGCTCAGAAGCGACGGTTTCCGGTCGGCGTCTCGCTGGGACGCGGGAATATTTCTCGTGAGTAGGACAGCGGCAAGTAGTACAAGCATGACATCCACAATAAGGACTGGTGTGATCTGGCCTGATTCGTCCATACAGAAACCGCTCAAGTCTACAGAGAACTTTGCATAATTCATCCAGTGGCTTGATTGTCATACCTAGTTTT
>JBBSWF010000080.1:0-4732 GCA_038046365.1 Nanobdellota archaeon | reverse complement strand
GAACTAGACAAACTCAAAGAATCAACCACCAAGTGAGTTTCCACGCAAAGCCGCTAGTCACGGGCTGTGCGTATACAAAACCACCGTCGCACTTAAAAACCAGCGGCGGTTTTCCGGCGTCATGGACAAGCAGGACGTAATCGACATCTGCATCATCGCGTGGATCGCGATAATCTTCATAGCGTATCATTACCAGTACTTGGCACTTGCAAAGACATTCATCGCTGTCTATGCTGACCGGTACATGCCCGGCCTTGCTCCGATACTATCGAGGCTGATCCCATGATCGAGCTCGCCTTCCTCGCTATACTCTTTGTTGTGGCCCTTGCACTAGGCAACCGGATACTTCCATGGTTTGGCAACCAATTCGAATGCTTCATGGAAGAGCAGCTCATCGCGATCGGTCTAGGGTTTGGAGCGCTGATAATTGGGGTGTACATCTTAGGATGGATGCACATATTGTCAAAGACCGCGATCATCTGGCTATTGTTCCTATCGCTGCTAGTTGGACGGACGCCGCTGATCAAAGCTATCAGTTCCAGCAGGGCAAGATTCAAGGAAGACGCGCTCAAGTTCGGCATGTGGCAGAAGGCGTTCATCATACTGCTTGTCGTGATCGGCCTGTTCAACCTCATCGGCGCCCTGGCACCGACAACAGACACAGATGGGCTGGCATACCACCTCGCCGTCCCGAAATACTACCTTCAACAAGGCGGGTTCGAATACAATCCTATCATGGTCTTCAACTGGCCATCCAGCATCGAGATGATATACACCATCGCGATCGCCATATCAGACGATTCACTCGCTAAACTGATACACCTAATGTTCGGGCTGCTGAGCGCGATCGCGGTCTATATACTGGCCAAGGAATGGTTCGGGAAGCAAGCAGGCATCATGGCCACGATACTGTTCTACGCCATACCCCTGGTCGGACTTGAGAGCGGGATAGCCTATGTGGACCTGGCCACGACATTCTATGTGACCGTCGGCACCAACCTCTTCATGAAATGGTACCTAAAAGATGAAGGAACGATGCTGCTATCCAGCGTGTTCATCGGAATCGGGGCAAGCACCAAATGGAACGGGCCGATCACGATATTGATACTCGCACTCTTCTGCTGCCCTAAGATATTCTTCAGCAAGAAAAGAGACGAGACAGGGTGGCTGGCAAGAAAACCGAAAAAAGAGAATGGACTTGTTGGCAAGAGATTGATAGTGGTGCTAATGTTCCTGCTGATTGCATCATCGTTCTCCTTCATGTGGTACGCAAAAAACTACGCATTGACCGGAAACCCAGTTGCGCCATTCCTTGGAGACAAGATAACCACCCGCGACTGGGGACCTGAGAACACCATAGCTTACAAATCATCCGTGGCCTCACTGTATCTCTCTCCGATACATTTCTTCCTCATACCATGGGCACTGACCATGCACGGCGCACCATTTGGCGAATTGACCTACCTCGGACCCTGGTTCCTCATGCTGATTCCGTTGGCACTCCTCATCAGGAAGTGGCCGAAAGCGGCGATATTCATCATCATATCCAGCCTTATCTATTACATCGCTTGGTTCGCCACAAGCCAGCAATCAAGGCTTCTGCTCCCTTCACTTGCGATCCTCTGCGCAATGTGCGGGTGGATAGTCACGCACGAACGCTTCGCGCACCTCAAGAGAATTCTCTATGGCGCGCTGCTCCTCTCAGTCCTGCTCGCGATACCATTTACTGCCCTCTATAATGGGAAAGGAGCCAAAGTCACCCTCGGACTTGAGACGCGCGAAGAATATCTCGAGAGACTGCTCCCTGACGCGGCTACACTGCACTGGGCGAACAAGAATCTTCCTGAAGGAAGCAAGATTCTGCTCGTGCGCGAGAACAACGCGTACCTCCTCGACCATAAATACCTCTGGGGAGACGCAGCAATGCAAGGAATAATAGACTACAAAAGTCTGGGTCCTGGATCTCTCTACGAAGAGCTTAAACGTAACGGAATCACACACATCATTGTGAATCGAGCAATCAAATGCTCCGATCCTAAAGATGAATCAACCCACTGCCCTGACGTCAAAGAACTACTCGAGACGCCAATTACAAAAAGCAGGTTACTACAACTCTACGTCCAGAACGAAGTTTTCGTCTATCAAGTCATTTGAGCAGATCACGCAAATCCCTGATACTCACATCACTCTAGACAACTGAGTCTTGATCTCCTTGATCGTGACGGCGCGCAAAACCAGAAGCACCGCCACATAGATCGCGAAAGCCATCAGCGTCCCGATGATTATCTTGGGCCATACTGGCAACGGAAGCACATTCTTGAACCATGTCAAGACAGAAAGAAACACCGCACCGGAGACAGCGATCCTTGCCCATCCAGACCAAGGCACATGGAAATCGATCCTCTTGCGAATGCTGTAGAGGCCCATTCCAAAAATCACACCAAACGAGATGACTGTCGCGCTCGCAGCGCCCATCATGCCAAACTTCGGCACGAATGCGATATTGAGCAACAGATTGGCTATCGCACCTGCACAGATTATCCTGAAATTAGTCTTAGGCTCACCCATCCCTGAGAAGAAAGCTTCATTGACGCGGCCAAACGTGAACAATATCGCACCGATCGATAACAACCGCAAGACCGGAGCGCCGGCCTCGAAACCAGGACCGAACAAAGTAACGATCACCGTCTCTGGAAAGACAGACAATGCGAGCGCAAGAGGGGTGATTAGCATGAACGCATAACGATAGACAAGTTCGATGCCTTCCCTTAAGTGATCGTGATACTTACGTTCCCAAAGCTCTGAGGTAATCGGGAACAATACTATCGCCAGCCCGGCAGAGAAGAACCAAAGTATAGACGCTGTTGGCAAAGCCACATTATAGATCGCGACCTCCTCAAGCGATCCGCGAAGCCAAGTCAGCATTATAGTATCTGTGTAAGAGACGATGACTCCTGCGAATGAAGAGAAAATGACCGGAAGACCAAATGCGAACAATCCAGTAACGAGATCCCGGCTAATCACATAATCCGCCCGGAAAAACCCTGGAAGAAGCCTACGAAATACAACTTGGCTGTAGATCAAGATTGCGATGAAATACCAAGAGAGATAAGCCAGGGCTGGAGAGAGGACCCCAAGACCGAGCCACAAGTAGACGATCGAGAATATGACTACCGACGCCATACGGATAAGGTTGACTGAACCATACCATCCCATCTCCTGGTAACCCTGGAAGACTGAGAGATACAAAGTCTCGAACGGGAGAAGGATCATGCCGCTAGATTGGATGATCAGGACAAGAGCAGCTCCCGCATGATGAAAATAGTTCTTCGAAAGCCACGGGGAAATCGTAGCTATAATCGCTACCACAATAATCGCCAATATGAGCTGGATGCCCATGACCGAATATATCGCTGCCTTGATCGATGAAATGTCCCCCTTAACCCTTGAGGCAGAGATATGCCTGGACAGAGCATCATTTAACCCGAGGTGAGTCAAGATATACAAAAGACCCACAAGGGCAACGACAGAATAAAACAAACCAAAGTCCTCTTTAGGAAGAGATCTCGCGAGAACCAGACGAAGAACATAAGCTAGGAAATTCGACACCATCCCCAAAATGATGACTGCTATGGCGCCATGGAAGGCGCGCTTGGCAAAGCTTGTCATAACACAGAACCATCCCGGACGCCATTAAAAACTTGACTGAAAATCGGACCTTGATACGCTATCTGCCTTAGATGACTCCGTGTTTGGGCGTGATGATCTTAGGGGTCGCAGACGACATCTTATCCTTGTAGAACCGATTAGCCTCCTCGAGCTGATCGAAAGAGCCGATATCGAACCACGGCTCGTCAAAGACCAACGCATCGAGGCGCTCCCTCTTGTAGAGCCAAGCCAGGTAGTCGCCGGAGCGGTCCCTTGAACCGGTCTCCTCAGCTATGAACTTCTTCAACATATGGAGCTTCTCCCTTGGAAAGATGTAAGTGAATGTCGCGGCGAGCGTAGACTTCGGCTCCTGAGGCTTCTCGATGAACTCGACGACGCGGCCTTCGTGGTTGACATCCAGGATGCCGAACCTCTTAGCAAGCTCGCGATCCTTTAGATCCCTAGCACCGACGATGTGGCTGCGCCTCTTATTGAACATCTCCATCAGCCGGGACACCGGGAACTCAAAAAGATTATCTCCTGCAAGGATGAGAAGATCATCGTCGATCTTGAGCTTGTCAATCGCGAAAATGATGTCTCCGACAGCACCGAGGCGGTCCTCCTCGCTCTTTGTCCCGTCACTTATAACCGTGATAGGGGTATCGTAATCTGCTGACTTCGCGTATGCCTGGAAATGGCCCACGAACTTATCGTTTGTTACGACGTAGATATGGTCAATCTCCCTGATCGGATCGACTTTGTCGATAATCCAGTCCATCATAGGCTTGCCTGCCACCTCAAGAAGAGCCTTAGGCCGATCCTTGGTAATTGGGTACAACCTAGTGGCGTAACCCGCCGCAGGTATGAGGCATTTCATAATGACTGGGACAGTCCCTTCCTATAAAAAATTACCCGAAGTAATACCCTAGTTCATTAGGATGATCTTCTATCACACAGGTGATCCTGATAAAATACCGATGACAACAATTTCCCGCAGAAAACCTGCAAAATCATCATACCCCCATCATAAGGCTTTGCGCGGAAACTAGTTGTCGTGGTTGAAGTATGCGGTTCTTCTGCGGTT
>JBBSWF010000079.1:0-16504 GCA_038046365.1 Nanobdellota archaeon | reverse complement strand
TGTTCAGCTAAAACCCCCTGGAAGCCCCGCCCTTTAGGGCGGGGAGGAGGTCACCTAAATTGGAGTTTTTCGATTTGATCACGAATCTGCTTATAGGTATTCATTGAGTGTAAGGACTCAGGTTTAGAGATGATAAACGATAGAAACTCCTCAAGAATCCCAGATGAGCGATTCTTTAATGTACCTGCAATGCGAGCAAATTGTTCGGGATCACCATATCGATTATTAAGCTTAGATATAATCTCTTCATCAAGTAGCAGTCTACAAAACTCAATAATCTCTTCTTTTTGGAAAAGGTTGATTAGTTCATCGTAGTAAGGGGTAGCATCCCGTGAGACCCCAAAACCATTCCCGAGCCTGCAACTGATTATTGTTTTAACGTAGATCGATCTGATCTGTTTAGGAATCTCACCAGTATCAGAAACATATTTCTTGATTTCTTTAGCAACAGGGGGTTCATTATAGAAGTTATTAGACGCATTGTGGGTGTTGCGTAGAGTTTGTATTAGATTATCCAATTCTAACAGTTTCACATCATTGGGCAAATAGCTTAGACCACCTACTTTTTCAAGGAAGTTCTTTATAAGCGCGGTTTTCTGTTCGAATTGGTTAGCAGAATAATGAGCGTATTGAATACCGATCTCATTTTTTGGTGCATCCGAAGACAGTTTCCATAATTGCCCGGAGAAATGGAATACGTTGTTTCTTACATGAGGCGGTGATTGAGGGTCGAGATAGACCCCGACAAGTGCTCTCAGTAGAGAGTCGATTTGCTCTGTCTTCATCTCGGCTAGTGATTTTTTTGCGTATCGGATATTTTCCTCGCTTAGGTTATAATTATTTTTAATTTGGACAATGAACTTTTTGGCAACAACGGCAGCTGTTGGGAATTCCTTCTCAAATAAGTCTTTGTTGCAAGTATCTAACCACCCGATTAAGCTTAATCCCCTCAGTTCATTAATGTTTGGGTGCGCTGCGCTTGCGTGGTTTCGCATAAATTTGATCAGATTGATCTCTTGGTAGATTAAATCGGTAATTATTCCGATGGCCAAGCTGCCATCAATTAAGTCCTGGTCAGAGATTCTACGCAATTCGTCCTCAGTGCGATTACTGTTGCTAGAGATACTCCGATTAGGATGTGAATCAAAGAAATAACTTACATCGAACTTGATTATCTTATATCTTAAGTTTTCCACTATCGCATCCCATAAGTAATTCAAGGCCGCATCAAACAACCCAACGGTTGTTGCTGCAAAAAACTTTGATAAGTAATAGGAGCTCTTTCTAATATCGGGATCCATTGCGTTAACAATTGCTGGGAAATTAAAGAATACGTTCTTCCGCTCGGGGATACTTGCGAATATATCTTTATGGGGGAGATGCATTGAAGCTAGACAGACGCTAATGTTTCGGTGGAGGTCTTCAACCTTGACGGATTCATTAAGGTTGATTACATCCTGTTCTTTAGCAGGTTGCAGTGATCTTTCCTCAGTGAAATTAGGATTATTAGAGGCCATATTCAACGGCCAAAACGCTAATGAATATAAAGTATACTATGAAGTTTGTGGGTCGGGATTTCCCCAGCAGATATGTTTAGTCACAGATCTGAATAATTAATCCGCGATTTTTTCAGAGGTGCCGTTTTTAGTAGGTTTTGCTGAGATTGCAGACTAGAGTCGCACCCACAGTATAAAGACTAGCGGGTTAGACAAGATTATAGAGTAGAAACGCTTTTATTCGAGGGTGATATCAGGTATCATCAAGATGAAAGATGAACTTAAGACTCAGTTGATTGAATACTGGTTAGACAATCCTAGTGAGATCTCAAATATACCAGATAGCCTGAAGTCTAAGATCTCTAGAGAAGAACTGAGTAGTTTGCTGTTAGAGATTGAACCATCTAAAGACTCAATAGGAGGCACTAATTCAGTTAGGGCGTCCGATCTTTTCAAGCATCTTGAGCTAGTAAGGAAGAAGCAAAAAGAAGAGCTCGAGATTCATTCTATCCGATTGCACGACGAAACCTTATTAAGACAGACCCAGATTCAAGAAGATATGAAGCGATTGCAAGGTAGGATGAACCGATGGCAGTCCCTATTGTTTTGGGCTACTGCCTTTCTTGCACTTGCCACTTTGATTATGGCGGCGGGTGTGTTTTGGCAAGCTCGTGAGGCTAGAAGACTTGCAGACATCTCAATTGCGCAAATTTCGCCCAATGTTAACCTAGAGATTCTCAGTTCGAAGATGCCTTGGGTGTTTTCGAGTAATGAGTCTCATAGAGCAGATTATATCTCCCTTCAAAAGAGCGAAGCTATCAAAAGGGATGGCACTTTAAGTAACGAGTTTGCTTTCCCAGTCAATATTTCTATTTTCAACCTAGGTAATACTCCAGTACGATTAGAGACTATATCACAATCGTTTGCGTGTGGGGATGGATTCAGTCGGGAGATTCCACTTAACCCCTCTGAGGACAGAGTTATCCGCCCATCCGAATCATGGAATACTAACCAGATGGTATTCGTAGAGTACATAAGTAAACCCCAAAATCAAACATATTGCAGAGTCGGATTTAAGTTTGAATTTGGTTCTTTTATAAAGGATAAAACCATCGAACTAAGACTAAGTTAGATACCCAGAGCCACACAAGGAAAAATGATCTCAGAGCGAGTATCTCCGAATTATTGAGTAGGGTTTAGGTCTTTATTTAGATGAGATTTAGCGCTAAATTCTACCCAATCATCCGTAGTTGACAATTTTATGATAGGCAAGCGGCGAGGCTGTTTCCACCAGTTTTTCTGGATAGCAAAGATCTTTTTCTCAATCTCCACAGATCTATTCTGAATTCTTTCTATTCTTCCCGAGTCGGATAAGTTAAAAGACCGCGATCTAGAGCTGAACATGCTTGAAGGGATATCCCCATCAGCACGTAAATAAGAAGAGTGTGCAATTGTGTTTCTGATGTTTTGGAAGTCTTTGATAAACTGTATATCCGAGCTGTCCAGTGTGTTAATCTTTTTAACTTCGTCAATAGAGAGTATCTTCTTTAATATTTTGAGTTTTGAATTGAAGGTTAAGTTACCGCAGATAATCTCCACAAAAGCGTCTGAATGGTTTTCTCGACCAAGGAATAACGCAATTAGTTCGTCAATTTGATACTCTATACAGCCAAACAAATCAATAAGTAGTCCTAGCTTGGCAAGATCAGTTTTCTCGGAATTGTTTTTAAAGAGGATTTTCTTAGGCATACACAGGATATGATGGACACTCTTTTAATCTTTTTGATGGAATCCCACTCGTATCACCACTACTTCCCCAATATCTCCGTTGTCCTCTTGATATGCTCGTCGCAGAACTCGACGAGAGTCTTGACCTGTTCGTCTTTTGTTTGAGCCAGGAATTTGGGATCGCAGTGTAGATCATAGCTCATCCAGAATCCCTTAGTTCCTTGGTACCCTGCGTCTTTGAGGCGCTTGGATTGATCTGGCGTGAATTTATTGTTGTTCGAGCCGACCCATAGTTTGAACATTTGATCACGTCGATAGTAGTCGATTTCAAAGCTCAATGCGCCCACTTTGAACGAATTTCCGATACGATCAGTCTCGTATATTTGTGCCCATCTATTGAGTTTCAGCTGTGCCAGGACCTCGTCGAATAGCTTCTGTAGGTTGTCCATGCAATGGTTGAATCCGTTCAGGTCGTTCTGGCTTATCGCTTCGTAGGGGTTCATGTTTTCGGCCTCCATCAATCCGCAGAATTGTTTTACGATGAATGAGAGGGCCGGATCTGCGGGTTCGGCCTCTTTGAGGAATAGGTAGACATCTTTCCAGTATATCTGCGCGACTTTGTCGCGTAGATCCTCTTTTAGGTCTTGAGGATACACGGATAGGATAGCTAGTGATCTGTTCTCAAAGCCCAGACGTTGCTGGATTTCAAGATAGTTTTGGAGTTGGTTGAAAGAGACCACCCCCATATCGGTCTGTTCTTCCCATTCGTTCACTGTCGCGTCGATCTTGTTCTCTATGAAGATGCAGGTGTTGCCTTGAGTGATCTCTATGTCGATGAACTTGCCTTCGTGAGATGATTGGGTGAGAAGAGTTATAGGTTTCTTAGAAGTTAGGTTGCCTAGACCAAACTTTTTAGCGAAGCCGACAAGGAGAATCGGGTCATTTCTGAGGATGAACGAGAGTACCTCTGTGAAGAAGTTCTCTTTGGGGTTGTTTCCTTCCCGAGGCCTGTACTTCTCGATGTTCACGAAGAGGTTGTCCATTAGGATGTGTAGAAGTGTTTATTATAAAAAGGATGCTCAGATATGAGGTTACACAAAAAGTCAATCAGCGAAGAGGTATCTGGAAGTGGGTGTAGTGATAGTTCAATAGATCTGGCCCTTCTAGCAGGATAGATGAACTTCCATCTCTAATGTAAAAGAGTTTCCCATCAGGGTATTTTGACGTTTTTATTTTATCCAGAAACAGGGGTTTATCGCTCCTTTTGCATTCGATGCAAATCACCTTTTTGCCCCCGCATTCAAGAGTCTGACTATGGACAAGCTCAATTGGTTGAGGAGTGATGTGTGTCCTTACTAAACCATCGATTTTCCGCAGATACTCTTCCTCATGAAAATCAATGTCAGACTCAATACCTCTGATTGACCCATCATTGTTGACCCCAATCAGCAATATTCCACCGTTGGAATTCAAAAAAGATGAGATAGCACGTAGAACTACCATTTTCATATCTGGATCGGCGTTACCGGTGATGATATTTCGATTAAGAGTTGCCTTAAACTCAACAGTATTGGATTCGCCCGCTCGTATTAACCGCTCAATCGTTTCAGGAGTGATGTCTAGAAGACTATCTAAACATCGCTCAAGCTTGTCTGAATGGCCAGCCATGTTTTTCGGATGAAGTGATCTTAGGGAATGTAGCTCTTGAACTTCATAATCCAACCGCTCTTTTTTCCGAAGGTATTCTACAATCGCTAATTGTGTAGGCAGATCGGGTAAGACTATCTCAATATTTTTTATCTCATCTTTGGAGATCCCCTCCCGTAAGACTCCTTCCTGATAAAGTTTAGAAATGAGCGCCTTTCCGAGGTCAGTATTAAAGAAATAGACAAGGTACAGATTTAGTGTTTTAGAATCGTCTAAATCAATCCGAATGAATTTGGTGGGTCTATCCGGTGATTTCGTAAAGTTTACTGTGAATTCGAAGTTGTCAGTTTCGAACTGATTAATGGAATCCACATCCATATATTGGAGGGGCGGGAAGTATATGGAGTTAGGATCATCCAAGAAAAGCGCATCTACATCATTTTCGATTTCAGGGAGATATACTTTTTTGGACAGGCCAGCTATTGTTTTCTTTGTGAATCGTTTATCTTCATTGGTTAATCGCCACATTTCATTTTTGATGATATACTCGTCAAATCCCTGAAAATTCTTGAGGGTGTCCCAAACGCCTATTTTCAGTTTGTTAGAGGTGGTTTGGGGCCCAATATGGGGGGAATCGTCTTTATTTTTGAACCTCTGAAGAAAGCCAGAAGTATCCCATGTATGTGAGGAGGGATAACGGGGGTTGGATGAGGAGATAGGCAGAAAGTCAATATCCTGGAAATAGGTTTTTTCTAAGTTGTCTGTGATAGCGGATATCGATATGAATAGGGGTAGAGGCGGGAATGAATCTAGAATATGGGGAGGTAGCCTAAGGACTGCTTCGATATGGAATCCCATACCCCCAAGGATTGTGTTAAGGTCCGGGCTTCTAAATAAGACTCCGGGATCAATTATAAAAAAAGCGTGCCCACTAGTCTTTAGAGATTGAACAGAATCCACAATGATTGAGCGGCATCTTTTTTCTCGGTTTTCAATCTGCAAGTCTTGCGTCGCGGAGATAAGGTGATTGATTTTCATTCGTAGATCACCTTCGATAAGATCAAAATCGGAGTCATCCTCATACTCTTTGCTACTGATTGGTTGTCTGTGAGGCTCCCTAAATGGTTGTTTTTGTACAATCCGATTTTCAGTGAGTTGGAAGTCAGTATCAAAGTAAGCAATCGAATCTGGAGTGTCGAAGTCGTTTTCGAAAGGGTCCTCCACCACGAGCTGCTCTCCGTTTTCCCGTGAATGATTCTTTGACCTGATCAGTAATTTCAAGACTCTACACTCTATCCCGCGTTCTAATGACCTAAATTTTCCTTGATTTTTCTCACTACATAATATTGTCGTCACGAAAAACAGGAAGTTATTTATAGTTGTTGTGTATAAAATATACATAACATGGTGTTCATTCGTAAGATTAAGAAGAAGAGCGGGACGTATCTTGCTGAGGTCGAGGGCTACCGCGAAAATGGTAAAGTAAGACAGCGGGTCATCAAGTACTTAGGAAAAGACATCAATGGCAAAGCCGAAAAGCGAATTCTCGCAAGCGAGATCAAAGTCAAGAGTGTGAAACGTAGCCTTGATGTGTTAGCTGTTGATACCATCGCGCGGGAGTTGGGTCTTACGATGTTAAGAAATAAGTATGCACTTTCTCTTATTTATTCCCAAATACTCGAGAAGCATAGCATCAATCAACTGGAAGAGTGGTTACGTTTTACCGAGATTCCGGACGTCCTCGATATCAAACAAGTATCAACAAAAGAATTGTATGAGGCGCTAAGCGACATTGATGAAGATGAGATGAGAACAATCAATGATAATCTTTGTGGAATATTTAGCAAATGCGACGAATCGGTCGATGCAGCTGTAATCGACGTGACAGATACATATTTCGAAGGATCGCATCTGGATATCAAACGTCGCAAGGGGAAGGAATGCAGGACAAAAAAACTGATGCAAATCGGGCTAGCCGTCACTTTCAAGCATGGTCTTCCTCTTTTTCATAAAAAGTATCATGGCAATCTCAACAACGACTCCATTTTCAAAGACATGGCACTTGAGCTTCAATCACGAAGTCTTGACTGTGTCATAGTAGACCGTGGTATGACTAGCAGTGAGAACATAATACTTGCAAAAAAACTCAATGTCAAAGTTATTGCGGGAATAAAGAAGACTGCTACAACAATCAAAGACCACATTGCAACAATCAAAAGAGAAGAAATCTATAAAGTCGAAAATAGGGTTCAACTCAAAAATACAGGTGTCTTCATCACCACATTCCCTTATGAAGAAGGAACACTTGTCGTCGTCTATAATCCCGCACTTGAAGTTGTAAAGAAAGAACAAATGTTCGAAGCTGGAGAACCGATCACAGACACATCTATAGGTTACAGCACCATTTATCACAACACATCTTACAGCGCGGCTGAAGTTGTCAAGAAATACTATGACAAGGAAATTGTAGAACGCGCATTTAAACAACTCAAAGGCGGTAATTCTTTAGCTTCCTGAAGCGATTTTTGATCTATATCCTCGAATACCGAAATCTTTATTTACTGGTTAGCTACTTTGTAGCTAATATGAGAAAAGAGACAAAGATTCAACTCACCGGTTTTGAGATGCTTGAAAAACAAGTGAACAAGAGCGGTAATAGCGGGAGGGTCTATGTGCCAATCGAGTGGATTGGCAAAAAAGTCAAGATCATCCTCATCGAACAATGACCACTCAAGACCTCGAGAAAGAGAATGTGAAATTGCGTCGAGAAATTGAGCGATTGAGGGATGAGAACGAGTCCATCAAAAAGGAAAAGGAACGGATAGAGAATGAGAAACACAAATTAGAGAAGGAGTTTGAGGAGTTCAAAGCCAACCATACAATTACTGTTGAAAACCTAAGAAACGCTATGCACATCAAGCCAGATTCAAAGAAAGCCCCTGCGTTGGCAGGGGCGAAGAAAGGTCACACGGGGTATTCTCGTCGTATTCCCGAAAGGATAGATTACGTCAAGCAATTGATTCCGGATAATTGCCCGGATTGTGGATCACCTCTACTCGGAAAGACGCAGGAGATCCGATCGCGACACGTCACCGACATCAAGCTCGTCACTAATGCAAAGACCACAAGGTATGACCTTCACAGAAAATACTGCACAAACTGCAAAAAGCTAGTCGAACCAGACGTCCCAAATGTCCTTCCTCACGCACGCTTCGGACTGAACCTGATGCTCCTTATCATGTACTTGCGACTTGGTCTTCGACTTCCAGGAAACAAAGTATGCGATTACCTGCTCACCCTATATCGAGTGAGCATAAGTGAAGGCGAAATCGTCCATGTTCTCAAGCAGCTCGCGCTCGCGTACGGCGATTACTATACTCACCTCGAGAAGATTGTCAAACTTGCCAGAGTCAAGCATTCAGACTCCACATCATGGAGGATCAACGGAAAAAATTATCATGCATGGGTCTTCATCGCCTGCGGAGTTGTCATCTACAAAATCCGAAAGCGTAACAACCACAAAGTCCCGCTTTCAGTATTTGGAACCAAACAGAAAGGGAACACTCTTGTCGTCGACAGGTTCGCAGCATTCAGAACCCTCGCACAAAAGACCGGATTCCGAATACAAGTATGCTGGTCACACCTGCTCCAAGACTCAAAAGAACTAGCAAACGCATTCGGAGCAGAAGGCCGATACGTCCACAGAAAACTCAAATCGGCCTATGCAACCGCCAAAGACCTAAACCACAAAGGAACCACCGAACAAGTCGACCAACTCCGATCAGAGATATTCAGCCTCACAAGACGACACTACACCCACAAAACCGTCAGAAGATTCGTCAACACCCTATGGGAAAAAGAACTCGACAACCTATTCAGGTTCGTAACCGACCCCGAAATCGACTCGACAAACAACATAAGCGAAAGAGAACTACGATCCCTAGTTATCATACGCAAAATAAGCAACGGCTCACGAAGCCCAAGAGGAGCCAATGCCACTGCATTGCTCCTCTCAATCATCCAAACCTTACGATTCAGCAAGCAAAACGTCCTCGAAGGGCTCCAGACCATACTCAAAAACCATTCAGGATACTGAAGTATTACCAAAGGCGTCCTAAATCTAAGACCGATTCGTGTCTGGTTGAAAAACCACGTCGAAGGACACATCAACATCTGCTACCTTGCCTACGCAATATTAACATATATGAACTACAAACTAAAAAAAACTAACACAACTGCCACACAAGCCCTCAACTCCCTCAAGTATGGATACAAAATTACGCTTGCTTTAGCCAATGATGAATGGAGCTTACATGTACCACTCGAACCAAAACAAAAACAGTTACTCAAATCCATTGGTGTTGTGTACAAAAACTAGGGAAAATTTAGGTAATGAGGGAACGCTTCGGGATGCGGCATATTGCGGGTTCAACATCAAGAAGTCATCGATTAATCCGAAAAGAAATTGTTTGTTTTCCTTTGAGATACACATATGGACTCACCAGTCGATATTACAGAACCCATCTTAGGGAACTACCTAAATCGGTCAGCGTATAGAACTATTAAAACGTTAGTGACTTATCTATTTATTTCCAGCACCTTTCCCCCATCGGATTGGGAATGGTTATTCAGGAGTGTTCGGGTATCGCCGGCTATCCTCAGGGGTTTGTGATTGAGGGAGTCAGGAATAGCTCCCCCAATCACGCTTGACCCACCATAGATAAGGTGGGGGCCAGGTAACGAAACAGCCGGGTTCGAACTGGTCGCCCAGGGTTTTGAGCTCGATCAATTGATCTGGGAGGATTGAAAGAGGGTGTGCTCCGTCCGGACTGTCTAGGTCGAAGAGATGGTACCTGTCGCGCCCATCCCCATATCTTCTGCTCGGACCTAGATCGAATGGGATGCATTTCCGCACGATGATTCCCTTTTGTGCCGAGTTCACTGTGACGAGTAATATCTTTTTTTCTTTAATGGCTGTCAGAAACTGTTCTTCTATTTGCATTTTATCTCACCCAATCAGAGCCGGTCGACTGTAGACAAATATTATTTGTGTAATCCTTACACCCCTGCACACATAGGGTTACTATGTATGTATCAAAACTGCCGGAATCCCAATAGGCAGGGTCAGGGGGTGGTCATCGCTCGACGTATATCCCCCTCTATCTCCCCGGTTTCGGCCCGTTCGGGTTCTTTCGGAGAGTGATTCGGGTTCGATTCTTTCTTTTTCGGGCGGGTTTTCGGGCTTTCTGGCAGTTATTTGGGCTGTATTCGGGCAGAGGGTGTTGCCCGAGGGGTTTTTGTCGTCCAGGGATTTGGGCTGGTAATCGGGCTATGTTTGATTCAATTGTGCTGTATGCGCGCTCCTGCGCTCTTCATCTCTCTCCACGCCCCCGCCCCTCCCCAGTCCCCCTCCAAACATTTAATATCCCCTGTCCGCCGATGCCCCTTATGCGCTACACCGCCCTCTGGCTCTCAGCGATCTGCGTGGTCGTGTTCGCCATTCAGCTCATCTTCGGCACTGATCCCTTCATCCTCGATCGCGCGCTTGTCTGGTCGGAGCCTTGGCGCCTTGTGACGTCTGTCTTCGCGCATGAGAATATGCTGCATCTGTTGTCGAATCTCTTCGCGCTGTGCCTCTTTGGGTTGGTGCTTGAAGGCCGGATCGGGCCCAAGCGTGTCCTGTTCTTGTTCCTTTTCTCAGGGATTGTCATCAACATCTTCTCTCCTTATGAGAGGTCGCTTGGCGCGTCGGGTGCAATCTACGCTGTCATCGGCGCTCTCGCTGTTCTGCGTCCGATGATGGTGGTGTGGTTCGAGATGATGCCGATGCCTATGCTGCTCGCCGCGCTCGCTTACCTCATCCAGGACACTGTCGGTTTCTTCATCCCGCATGATAACGTCGCTAACTTGGCTCACATAAGCGGCCTCTTCATAGGGGGTTTCATCGCAGCTCTCTTGTGGCGGTCCGAGTTCGCTGATCACCCGAAGAGGAAGCAGAGGCGCCGCTTCGACCCGGTCCTTGAGAGCAAGATCGACCGTTGGGAAGATCATTACATGAGAGAGGACAGCAAGAAGGATTTCAAGCAGAGTGACTTTGAGAAAGAGGAATGGTGAATCCGGGTTCGACCGGATATTCTGTTCTATAACCTCAGTTTGCGCACGGTTTCTCCGGCGCGCGCCGTTACCATTCCGTTCTGGATAGCAGTCTTCCGATTTTTCAGCCGAAACTCATCTTAAGTTCAGATTTGAAGAAAGAAATGTGCCCCGTGTCCGAAGCACGGAGCGCCACCTTAGCCCGATGATATGACCTACGCATCTGAGGTGCCACCATCGGTGGTTCCCGATGATGACGAGTGTTATAGCTGAGGGCTAAGGTGTTTTCCTCCCTTTTATAGTTTGGCATGAACCTTTAAAATCAGTCCAGATTCCGGCAGTCTATGATCCATCGCGTCACTGTCTGCGGTAGCTTCCGTAAGTTCCCTGATATCCTTGAGTCGGCGTTGCAGGAGTTCAAGGATTATCATATAGAGGTCCTCTCACCGAGAAGCGCCATGATCCTCGATGATCTGGATGGATTCGTCACATTAAGGGGCGACGTCGTCGAAGGCATCGACCGCCTCTCTTCTGATTATCTTCCAAAAGCCATGCGCTCGATCGAGGACAGCCACCTCAGCGCCATCCAGCGCTCTGACGCTGTGTGGCTCATCGCGCCAGGAGGATATATCGGTCTGTCGACGTCGTTTGAGATGGGTTGGGCGCTGGCGCATTGCGTGCCGGTCTTCTACGACGCCAGATGCAGCCCGCGATCCATCGAGCCGGTGATGATTTACGCGAACCCGATATCCGGTATCGCAGAGCTGGCTTCTTCTGCCTCGATTCCAAGGGTTGATCCGATCGTCGCTGCGCGATTCGCGCGACATCTTTTTCCAGCGGTAAGAGGTTCTGCTGCAGGGGACCGATCCACTGGCTACAATGCGACCATCGCCTGCGGCCCGCTGATTATCGACGCGGGTACAGAGTCTAAAGGCAAGCTTGACCGAGACATCCTTCTCGTGAAGACGCATAAATGGGGTGGCAGGTATTCTATAGTGGGCGGCAAGAAACATTCCAGCGAATCGTTAGAGATGGCGTTCCGAAGAGTCGTTGGCGAGCAGACAGGTCTTGACGCGATGGTGTCGAGAGATATCTGCGCGTTCGATGAGCTTCCTGGCTCTGGTTACTTCAAGGACGGCGATCCAAGGATCTTTATCGACAGGATAGTCGAGGTCGCTGGAAGGGATGTGCGCCTTGACTATCGCGCCGAGTCCTATGTCTGGATGCCGCCAAGAGCCGCTCTTGAGGAGCTAGATATCGAGCCGAATGCCAGGAAGACCCTAGTGCAGTATATCTCGTTGCAACAAAGATAGCTTTTTGAACCACTGTGAAATCCGTTTCTTATGAACCCGGCTTTAGAAAACATCAAGTACGTCGTCGAAAATTCGAAGCACGTCTCTATCGACTATGCCAAGCTCAAGGAGTTCTGCGCAGGCATCACTGAGTCTGACATCGCTCCAAAGAGTGTTCCGGCGCCATTTGACCTCGTCGGGGCCGATACCTTAAGCCGGGTTGACTTTGCGGTCATATTCAATTCAGTCAATTTCTGTTATTGGGGTTCTCCGAAGTGGACGATAGAGCACGATGGGAAGCATTATGATGGGGCTGCCGCTATGGCGATCGCTCTGCGCCGCGCGATGGATAATGGGTATCCTATCCTGAGCGCGGGTTACTTGAAGAATATGTCTGAGAAGGACCTAAGGAACATCCTGGAAGGAAATGTCGAGATTCCCCTATTTGGGCAGCGTCTTGCTAATCTTAAAGAGACTGGCAGGGTCTTGTCTGAGCGGTATGACGGCCATTTCTTTGGCTGGCTCAAGCGGGTGGATAATGACGCGCTCAGGCTAGTCGACGTGCTCACCAAGGACATCAGCCACTATCAGGACTCTGCGATGTACAAAGGGAGAGAAATCGTCTTCAACAAGCGCGCTCAGCTGGCGGTGTATTGGATCAGCAGGATACTAGAAGATTCAGGGCAGAGCCGGCTTGTCAATATCGGCGAGTTGACTGATTTCGCGGATTATAAGGATCCTCAATTGTTCAGGAAGAAAAAGATCATGGTCTATAGTAAGAGGTTATCAGATTTGGTAGACCGGGGGATTCCTCTGCGAAGTGGCAGCGAAGAAGAAGTCGAGATCCGAGGCAATTGCGTCTGGGTCGTTGAGGGTATGTCTGCCGATCTCAAGCCGCGTATGCCAGACGCCATCCCTGCAAATCTGCATCCATATTGCTGGGCAAAGGGCCAGGTTAAGTCCCCAGGCGACAGTAGGTATCACAACACATTAGGCCAGGCTTACTGACTGACCAATCACGCGCATCACGGGTCATACTTCTTGTAGAACCATCTTTTTACCATCTCTACGACAAAGAGGTAGACGATCACAAGCCCAGCTATCACAAGCGCTATCTTAGCAGGCAATGGTTCGAATCCAAAGAACGCGCCTATGCGTGTGTAAGGTATCGCCCATCCGATCGCGACGCAGGCCGCGGTGCTAAAGAGCAGCCATGGGCTTGCGATGCTCTGCAGAAAAGGCGTCCGTTTTGTTCGTATCACGTGTATCACCAAGGTCTGCGTGGCAAGTGACTCCATGAACCATCCGGTCTGGAACACTGCGGCAGGCGCGTGGAACACCCCATACAGCAAAAAGTAGGTCAGCAAGTCGAATACCGAGCTTATCGGTCCGAATATGAGCATGAATCTCTTGAGGAATTTCATGTCCCATCTCTTTGGCCTCTGTATGTATTCCCGGTCTACATGGTCTGATGGGATCGTGACTTGCGAGAAGTCGTATAGCACATTGTTGAACATTATTTGGATTGGGAGCATCGGCAGGAACGGAACGTAGAGCACTGCGCCAAGCACGCTAAACATGTTGCCGAAGTTTGAGCTCAGTCCCATCGTTATGTATTTGATAGTGTTTCCAAATGTCTTTCTTCCCTCAAGCACTCCATTGCGCAGTATCTCGAGGCTCTTGTGGGTGAGGACGATGTCTGCGGAGTCTTTCGCGATGTCGACAGCCTTGTTCACTGTAATTCCCACATCCGCGGTCTTTAGCGATGGCGCGTCGTTTATCCCGTCGCCCATGTATCCGACGACATGTCCGTTCGCTCGCAGTGCGTTGATGACCCGGTTCTTCTGGTCGGGTGAGAACCGCGCGAATATCGTCGTCCTCTCTGCCCGCACGCGCAGCGCATCGTCGTTGAGCCTATTGATCTCATCCCCGGTCAAGACGCCTTTTACTTCCAGTCCGATCTCATCGCAGATCTTCTTCGTGACAAGTTCGTTGTCGCCAGTGATTACCTTGATCTCTATGTGCATGGCCTGAACTTCCTTTAGCGCCTCGCGCGCGTCTTTCTTCGGGGGGTCAAGGAACACGGCGAAGCCAAGAAATTCCATGCTGTGCTCGTCGTTCTTGTTGTAGACGGTCTTGCGGCCGACCCGCTTCATCGCCACAGCCAGCACCCGGTATCCTTCATTGCTCAGTTTCCGGTATTGGCTCATCGCTTTTTTGTGGAGCTGTCTGCTTGACCCAGTCGATTTGAGAATCTCTTCTGTGGCGCCCTTGGTTATCAGGTGTCTTTTTCCGGCTTTCTCGACTACGACGCTCATCTTGCGGCGTACGAAGTCGAATGGAATCTCATCTATCTTCTTGTATCCAGGGATTGGCACTTTGCGAAATGTGGTTATCGCCAAGTCCAGCGGGTTTGATATGCCTGTGTGGAATGAGCTGTTCAAGTATGCGTGGAGCAGCACTTTGTCGGAATGCTTGCCTCCTGCGTCGACGTATTTGACCAGATGTATCTTGTCTTCGGTCAGCGTACCTGTCTTGTCTGTGCATAGCACGTCCATGCTTCCGAAGTTTGGGATCGATGACAGTCTTTTGACGATAGCTCCCTTCTTGGCCATGTTGAGCGATCCCTTTGCCATGTTAATCGACATGATGGCAGGCAAGAGCTCCGGTGTCAGTCCGACTGCTATGGCAAGAGAGAACATGAGCGATTCAAGGACGTTGTGTTTCATCAATGAGTTTAGGAAGAAGATCATTATCACCAGGAGCAGCACGGCCTTCATTATCAGGTAGCTGAATCCCTTGACCCCTCTCTCGAAATCGGTTATTTGAGGATTCTGCGCCAGGTCTTTTGAGATCTTTCCAAATTCAGTGCGTGCTCCGGTGTTTATCACGACCGCAGTCCCGGTCCCGCTCACAACGCTCGTGCCCATGAACACGATGTTGCCAAGCTCTGAGAAGGCCCGCTTGTCTCCTTTGAGCTTGAGATGGGTCTTTTCAGAAGGGACTGATTCACCAGTCAGTGCGGATTGGTTCACGAACAGCTCTTTGGAGTATATCACCCGTGAGTCTGCGGGCACAAGCCTTCCGGGAGCAAGGAGCACGATGTCACCCGGGCATGCTTCTTCTATCTTGATCTCTTTCTCCCGCCCGTCGCGTATGACAAACACTGTTGTCTTGATCGACTCTTTCAGCCGATCAACTGCCCGTCCGGCGGTGTAGGCTTGGTAGAAGTTGAGGACCACTCCAAGGAGTATCATCACGATTATGATGATCGCGTTCACGACTTCTCCGAAGAAGAACGAGACTAGGGTGGCAAGTATCAATATCCAGATGAGCGGGCTGCGGAACTGGGCCAAAATATCCAGCAGGATCGAGCTTTTCTTCTCGACCAGCGTATTCTTGCCATATTCTTCAAGCCGTATCTTGACCTGCCCTGATGTCAGGCCTGTCTCTGACGACCTGAGCTCGTTTAGCGATTCGGCTGGCGAGAGTGACGAGTGATGCCCCAATGTCTCCTCTTTTCCCACACAGGATTCCCCAGATGGTGTATATATAATGCTTTTTGTATATGTCGAGCCTATCTGGGCATGATGAAAATAAAAACCTTTTTATAGGAGTTATGTGCAAGGGATTCAAATAAAAATAGGGGTGAACTCATTATGGCAAAGAAATCAGGTGAATCGGGAGCAGCTAGCTGCTCATGCACTTGCCACCCGGTCAAGCAATGGGTCTGCGCGTTAAGCCTCATCGCTTTGGGCGCTGTGGGTCTGTGGTGGAACAACTACTTCATGACCCTGTTGTACTGGCTCTTGCTGTTGCACGGATTGCTGTGCGCAGGAAGGCAGATGTGCAAGTGTTGTTAGATTGTTGAGGTTCATTTTTCTTTATTCTGGTTTCTTGTCTGGACGTATTTGTATAGCTCTCGACAGCCCTGACAGCGGCCTCAGGTCGAGCATGACGATTAGTCTATCATCAGAGCGAATTTTTCGTCGAAAAATTTGCGATGAATCAAAAGATGATATCGACATGCGAGAAGCCGCTGTCAGGGCTTTGAACTCGGGCAGCGCCTTCGAAACTCTTGCGGTTATCGGCGAGGGGGCGGCGTTCCCGATGGAGCGTCCCCTCGCCGCGCCAAAAGAAATGTTTGACAAAGGAGTTTCGACCTTATGGCGCTGCCCGAGTTCTCGAATGAGCTATAGAGAACTTTGCATAATTCATCCAGTGGCTTGATTGTCATACCTAGTTTTA
>JBBSWF010000078.1:0-19489 GCA_038046365.1 Nanobdellota archaeon | reverse complement strand
GGGGTGGTCAACATCCTTTCCATAAAAGTTAACCCACTTTGATACACCGCCAATATTTTCCGGTTATCGATCTCAAGAAAGTCGAAAGTGTCAAATCCTACAGTCAGATTGCTTCCTTTGGACAGGGCGGTTTTTGTTATGGCGACTTTGTCGCCATCATTATTTCCCCATATCGAGATTACCGGGATGTCGCAAGCCGCCAGCGTTTTGGCAATTCCACAGTTCATAAAATCTCCCAGGAAGATGATTTTCTCAACATGATGTCTTTTGACTTCGTTTAGGAACATTACAAGGTTATGGAAGTTTTCGTGGATGTCTGATATGATCGCGAGTTTCATAAAGTTATGAATATAGACTGCGTTAAAATAGTTTCCTATTGCCTACCTCGACATCATCGGGAGACGAGTTGACTGAATATTCCGCTGTATCGATCGATTAGGATGAATTATTTCGGACGGCTCCGGAAGTTAATACGTCTCTTTGTTCCAGTTCCAGCCGGGCTTCATCTCTCCGACGACTCGCATCCCTAGCCTTGGAAGAGGGTCGTCCTCTGGAGTGATATGGATCCCATCCTGTGATAAGACCACATGGTAGACCGGACTCCCATCTCTCTTGCACGGGAAGACCGACGGTTTCCTTCCAGTATAGGCTTCAAGCAGGAACCTTGTCGTGTCATACGCGGGATGGAAGATCAGGCTGCAAAGTTCATGGCTGAAATATGCAGACATCTCTTCGCTGAACCCGATCATCCCATTTTGATCGCATAGCCCGGGCTCAAGGTATGACCTCCATTCTGAGTACCTTGTCTCTTGCGATGTGGATTCAGCATGGACCACTCTGAGCGCCCTATGGTCTGAGGTCATTTCTTGGAATGATCGATAGATCCACGATGAAGGATCATCCTTGCACCACTCATCAAAAACCGCGGAGTATATCCCTATCGAAGAGGAATCTGCCCATAGTTTTTTGAATCGGTTCTTCATGCGTATACAAGGATCATAGGGACCTAAGACGTCCTGTGTGGAATAGCGTGAAGCGCCGATGAATAGCGTCCGTAGGATCCCGTAAGTCTCAGGCCCTGATGCTGGTCTGAAATCTCCGCTTCCTGCCTTCTCCGCCGCTTGCCGGGCCTCTGCGTAGGTCATCGGAGGTAAAAACTCCTTCATCACGTCCACTTTGTAGAATCCATCACCGCTGTGAGGTGGATGTTTGCTGCGGTACCTCAATCCCAAAGTGCTTATCGAAAAGAAATCGTCTTTGTCGTCGACCGTTTCCAGCATCGGCTTGTGGAGCCTGATCTCAAGATTGTCTGTCATGAGGACGCTGAAGCGACAGATGTTGAAATAGTTCAGTGACATTATTATTCCAAGATGAATCAGGGGTTATTTGCGGAGGGCTGCCTAGTGTTTCCTTCTCCGTATCGTCCTCTTCAATTCCGCGTATTCTTTGATGAACAGTTTTATCATCGGCCTGAGGTCCTGGCCGTGTTCGTAGGATCGCAGCGATCGGTAGTATTCCATCCTGTTCGCGAAGTTGATATTGATCGGCGGCAGCCCGTGTTTTATTAGGATGTTGTTAAGGAGTATCCGACCGACGCGCCCGTTGCCGTCGCGAAACGGGTGTATGTTCTCGAATTGGTTGTGGACCACCGCTCCGAGGATGAGCGAGGGGTATCTGTCCTTGTTTTTTGTGTACCACTTCACCAGCTGGTTCAGCAGAGGATGTATCCTCTCCGGCGGAGCGCCTTCGTGCAGGATATTTCCCCTGCTGTCGACAACGGCGACTTCTTCTCCGGTCTTTCGCAGCCTGCCGGCGAAGCTCTTTGAGTTCCGGAAGACTATCTTGTGTATCTTCTTGATCAGCCCTGTCGAGATATGGTCCTTGGTCTCCCTGATGAACGCGATGGCCTCGTCGACTCCATAGGCCTCTGCTATGTCTTCTTTTGATTTCTCTGGCCAGGCGTCTTCTTCGATTATCTTCTTGACCTCTTTTAGGCCTAGTGTGCTTCCTTCGATGGCATTGGTGTTATATGTGAATATCTCGGAGAATGCCTTCCAGTCTTTTTCCGATAAGCGGCTTATCTTCAAAGGGATGTCACACTGCAGCCTTCGCACTTCGTCTATCACGTCTTTTGACAGATCGGCTTTCAGCGGGTCCTTTATGATGCGGTACCGATGGATCTCGTCTAAGATGAGTTTCTCGGCTATAGTCCTCCTCTCTTCTAGAAGGCCCGGGGGCAGATCCTGGCCGAGATATTTCCGGAATTTATGGACCTTCGCGCCTTCCCTATAGGAGTGGGCCAGATAGTGCTTGGTCTTCTTGCCTAAGGTTCGGTTCTCGATGTGCATCCTCTATATATAGGTGACTACATATTTAAAACCTTCGGACTAGAGGTGACTACATTTAATCGGTTTTGTGGTCACCCAGCCAGATAGACTCATTGAGGTGACTACAATATTGCTTTTTGATAGAATAGGTGACTACACAATGGGTTTGCCAGGACAGTCACCTCATCACGAATATCTGAACCACTAAGAACGCCACATAAGTGCTCAATAACCACACTCCGTGCCGTCGGCTCATGCTTCCTCTCTTTATCAGGTGCATCACTCCGGCAAGTGGTATCAGGAAGAAGAAATACGCCGGCGCCAGGTCCCAGACGTTCGCCTTGATCGGCGAGATCATAGCGATGATTCCGAGCGCGAGGGTGTTTCCGACGATGATCCCCCCGAGCACGTCTCCGACCGCGATGTCTTTCCTGCCCTTGGCAAGTGATCTTACGTCGAGCATGAAATCTCCTACAGATGCCCCGATTGCTATGACAGTCAGCGCCATCAGGTAGGTCGGCACGCCGAATTCGTGCGCCAGCACAATAGATGAGAACACCAGAAATCGCGCCGCGAGGAGCAGTGCGGCAAGCGCGAAGAGGAATATGAATGCGTCTTTGTATAAGGTCTTCATTGGTACGCGCTCTTTCATCTGCCCCATCGTGCCTTCCTCTTTCCATAGTACGACTACAAATATGATGAAGGCAAGCAATAGCAAAGAGCCATCGATGCGCGAGATGGCCCCGTCCCAGGAAAGGATCAATGGGAGCGCTACCATTGGAAGGATCAGCGGCCTTATCTCTCCAAGCAAGTGTTCTTTGAGCCGGACGCGCCCTCCAAGGACCGCCAAAGTCCCTAATATCACTGTGATGCTCACCACTCCAGATCCTAATATCGTCCCGAACACTATGCCCGGCTCTCCTGATTGATTTCCGATCAGCGACGACACGAATTCAGGCAGTGTCATCGCCAGGCTTACCACAAGGAATCCGATCAGCGAGTCCGACAGCCCAAGTGTCTGCGCGTATCCGCTTATCCCGATGACTATGTAGTCTGATGCTTTCTCTAGCAGGTATAAGCTCGCCACGAGGACTATAACGCTCGCCAGGAGGTAATGCTCGCCCATCCATATGCCAATCGGTTCAAGGACCATGCCTCGCTCTCCCAAAGACTGGTTTTTAATGGTTGCGAGTCAGTGCAGTCCAATCTGCAGTCCGCCCGACCGCCCCACAGCAACGCCTATATATGACCTCTTTCATCGTCAGTTTTATGGAAGACCAGGACATCAGCCAGGCCTATGATTCGATCGCCTCCGAGTATAATATCATCGAGGCCGATCCGTCGTTCAAGCAGCTTCGCGTCGCATCTTTTGCTGCCTTGATGCAGGTCTTCCGCCAGGGAAAAGTCGTCATTGACATAGGATGCAGCATCGGCACTGAGGCGATAGCTCTCGCCAAGTATGGTGTCACAGTCGTCGGGATCGATCCTAGCGCCGAGATGGTCAGCATAGCAAGGAAGAAGGCCAGGGATTCGAAGCTTAGCAACGTGTACTTCTATCAGCTGGCCGCTAAGGATCTAAGCAAGCTTCCTCAATTGTGCGGATTCCATCGTTTCGACGGCGCCTACTCAAGCCTTGGAGCCCTCAACCACGAGCCTATCATCGAGCCTGTGAGGGATGTTTTGATGGATCTTCTCGAGAAGGGGAGTCCTGTCGTTATAAGTGTCAGAAACCGCAATTGCGCTCTGGAGATGCTCGCTTACGTGTTCACTTCTCCAAGAAAAGTCTTCCGCCGAAGAGCTCCGTTTGTAAGCATCCCTATCTCGGGAAAGCCGGTCAATATTCGAATGTATTCTAATAGAGAGGTCGTCCGTTCGATGAAACCGATGAAGTTGGTCTCGTTCAAGGCTTTGCACTGGCTTGTTCCACCTGCGCACCTCTCAACTAAGATCCCGGAAGATGTCCTCGAATTCCTGTCAAGGATGGACGAGCCTCTTGCCGGCGTCTGGCCGCTCAACAGGCTGGGGGATTATTCGATATTCACTTTCGTGAAAAGGTAGCTATCCGAATATCCATCTCAATGCTTGCCTGGCCATGTCTGTCAGCTTCCCCAGTGTGGGATCGGAGCCGGTTCTCTTGCTGATCGGATACACCGCAGCCCCGTTCAATTGAGGCGGGTTGACAGCAGGTTGTGGAGGATTGGCCGCTATGCCTTGCCCGGGGTTGGTGATGGGCACAGGCGGCCTGCACTCTGTCGCTGCTGGATTCTGGGCGCAGAAATTCTCCACATCTTTTCTCAGGTTGACTCTCAAGACGAGGTTTTTATCTTTTGTCAGCCTCATCTCAGCCAGGTCGTAAGACAGCGGGACTGCGACGGAGAAGGAGACTTTCTCTTGCACAGATGGATAATCATGAGGCATCCCGTTTCCTGTATCATCATATAAGTTGACGCGCGGGTCTGAGATCGGATAGTCGAGGAACTTCCTTCCATCGCGCGAGTATGCCTCTACCCTGAAGAACTCCTGCTGCATCCCAAGGTCAGGGTGCGAATCGACCAACACATTCCCGATGTGGGTCACCGATTTCACGTCCATCATCAGGTTGACCAGGATCGCTGAGGTGTTCGATGACGGCCAGGTGTTGAATGTGAGGTTTATCCTTCTTGAATCGGCTTCGTGGTATTTTGATGTGGTGTTGCATCCAAAGACGCAGGCGGTCATAACTTCCGGTGCGACGTTGTCATTGTTGTATCTCCAATAGTTCGCAGGAGGGTTTCCATTCAGTGTCCAATCGAAGTTCGGAGGGGTGCATATCCTCCTGCAGTTACCAGTCGTCCACCCATTCGCTGTCGCGTTCTGCTGGCACATCCCGAAGCTGGGGAATATGTTGGGTGAGGGGAGTATCAGGTTATAGGCGGTCTTTCCGCAGTATTCGTCTTGGAGGCTGAACAGCCCGTGCGCTCCTTCGTGCAGGTTCAGCAGGGGGAATCCGACGTCGAATTTCATCTTGTGGTTTATCCCGGGCCCGAACGATGAGCATGCTCCGTTGCAATTTCCGGCCGGGCATAATATCGCCACATTGTCATGGAATGCCGCGACGGTTCCGTTCCCGCCATAGCCTGCGAGGATCGCTGGCTGCTCTCCTGTGCATCCGAGGCTTCCATTACCGGTATAATTATTCAGTTTTCCATTGAGGACGCCTGTCTGTAGGTAATAGAAATTGAATTTGTTGAAGTAGTCTGCGGGGATTGTGTTGTCGGACACGTTCCATATCTTGGCGTAGGAGTTTTTCACCAGGAATGTCGCGTCGGTCACGAATTGCGCATTGCTTGTGTAGGTGTAGTCTGGCACGTATATGATGTCAATCTTTCCGGTGTTGTAGGGTCCGGTCAATCTGATCGAGACCAGGTTGCTGCCGCACCAGTCTTTTCTGCTCGTGCATTCTTTCTCATAGCAGGTGTTCTTGCATACTCCGCCGCAGTCGACTCCATCCTCGTAAGGTCCTTTGTTCACGTCATCGCAATCGCAAGCATCTCCGACCCGATCGTTGTCGATGTCTGATTGGCTTGGATTGGCGTAGAATTGGCAGTTGTCGAGGGTATCCGGTATCCCGTCGTTGTCATCATCAGGGTCGATACAGTCTGGCGTGCCGTCCTTGTCATTGTCTTTTTCCTCGACGCATGCACCGTCTTTGCATCCACACTTGCAGTTGAATGTCGCCATATCGACTTTCCCTACTGTCTTGAGGAATGGGTTTGAGACGCATTTCGCTGTAGCCAGCTCTTCTTGTTGCGCTGTGTTGAACGCGCCTTCTTGCGCCAGCAGAGATACTCCGACTTTGCCCAGGCACGGGTTCTGCCCCGTGAATGAGCAGCTGTAGTCGACAAGAGTGTTTGCTGATGAGCAGTAGTCTGTCACATCGAATGTGTAGCTCATGGCTGGAAGCAGCGCCTTGTACTCGCCGTTCTTCCCGGGTATTATGACTGGAGCTTTGTTCGGCCCCCAACCTTCAGGATACGAGAAGTGGCCAACCTTGCCCTTTGTGTATTTGTAGGTTCCGTCTGTGTCGATCTGGCATTGTGGGCATCCGCCGGCGTCGACGGTTGTCCCTTTTGGAGTGCCTGGACATAAGTCCTTGTCGTCTGGGACTCCATCCATGTCGATATCTTTGATCAACCCGATAGGTTTCCTGTCTGCGGGGGGGATTCTCTCGGCAGGCGTCCTATCGACCGATAAGTCTCGGTAGTCGAATTTGACCGCGTTATCCGGTGGGATGGTTCTAGAAGAGGGGATGCGTTCTTGTAGGCATCCTCCTGCTCTCGGGTCGCATCCTGCAGGGCATCTTTGCGGTATGTATTCGCATTCGCCTGCGCGGTTCATCGTGCCATCGTGGTCCCAGACCAATCCCGAGCAACGGTCTGCACATCTTCCTGCCGCGGCAGCCCCCCCAGACAGATAAGAGAGGATTATCAAACATATTGCCATGTATGCGCAAGTGCCTACCGCGCGAGTGCGGAGATTTGTATCGAGTTTCATGGGAGATTTCCTCTCATTCGCCTTATTAAGCGTTTCGCCGAAGCATTTAAAATATGGACCGGATTGTCGAACCGGGTATCATCGAGGTTTTCATATGGCAATATGGAATTTTGTGGGCATCACGACTATCGCATTTTTGATACTTTCAGCTCACGCGGTTTTTGGCGCGTCTGTCGCTGATTATGGCGGCTCGCGCCTCATCGCGTCTGATTCAACGGATTCGTCTCCTTCAGGGATCACGCAGCCGGTTGTTTTCTATGCCCAATTCATGAATGCGTCTACTGGCGCTTCGATTGATGGATCGTGCAATCTTTCGATATCTCGCGTGAACGTCTCGAATCTTGCGATGACGTTTAATGGATCTGGGGATAGCCGGTTCAATTATACTTATGTGTTCCTCTTCGCCGGAGATACGCAGTATAATATCACTTGCTTAGCCCCTGCGCTGGGACCTGTGACTGCGTCTGACTCCGCGTCTGCCGCTCCAACGTCTAACCTGACTATCCAAGCCCCCGCTTTTTCTGACGCGCCAAATCATGCCCATTTCAACGTGACCTATCTGAATTCAAGCGATGGCGCGGCTATCTCAGGAGCGACTTGCGTGATGTATTTCCAGGAGTCAGCAGGCAATCCTCTTGCGCCATTGATGGTTTTCAATTCATCAACAAATCGCCATGAGCATCGCAGGGCGTTCTATTCAGGAGGCAACTTCACTTATAATTCGTCGTGCACCGCGCCTAACTTTGAGCAGGGTTTCGCCGCAGGATCTATTCTGATAAGGAGGTACCTTCCTAATGCCTCGAGGTTCGACTCAGTCTATACGACTAATTTCTCTTTGCATTCCAGTGTGGACAGCATCGATCTTACTCTCTCGAATCAGTACGGTTATGTGCATTGGCTTAGCAACATGAATGCCACGCTCCGCGATTTTGATTCCAATGTCTGGCTGGGCAACAATTTCATTAGTATAAATACGACCGGTCTTGGCCCAGAATATAATTCCAGCGTGGAGATCGTGCTGCGTGGAGCGACCTCTTATCAGGTTGTTCTCGCGCCGGGATTGTACTATCAGGCTTCGCAGTTGAGGTCATCGGGCATTCCTTGCGGGATCTCGACATCGCCGATATGCTCTAACGTCGCTATCATCGGATCTACTGTGTCTTTTAGGGCTTCGTTCCCGACATCGTTTGCATTGGGCGCTGATGCTAACATCTCGACTCGCACCAATGGGCCTGTCGCCAGATACACGCCTATCACGGTTTTCGCAAACTACTCAAATTCATCAAATGGCGCTCCGATTCTGAATTCTGCGCCTCATTTCTCTCAGTGCACGATCACATTCTCTCCGTTGGCAGGCGCTCCATTAAACAGCGTGATGACATATGACCCGGTCGGGATCTATATGTTCTCAAGGGATATAAATTATAGCGGGACTTTCGAGTATAATATCACGTGTGAATCAGATACATTCTCTTACATGCAGACGTCCGGCTCGTTCGTCTCTGTCGCCGCCCCGGCCCCGGCTGCTAGTGTTGTTCCGGCCGCCGTTCAAGCTCCGCCGGCTCCAGCCCCCGCACCTCCTGCGACCGTTCCAGATGTTCCGCTTGGCCCTGTGCCATCGGCAAGCGAGGGTAGTCCTTCAAAGACGCTAATAGCCACCTCAGGCGGCTTGACTGCCTCATTGGATGTGGGTGATGAAGTCGATGTCAGTGTGAATGGAGTGACA
Organism: Nanobdellota archaeon; assembly: GCA_038046365.1. GTDB lineage: Archaea > Nanobdellota > Nanobdellia > Woesearchaeales > JAGWAF01 > JBBSWF01. The sequence goes on along the minus strand of JBBSWF010000078.1, from coordinate 10,903 downwards.
ATAATAGCAAGTATCGAGTCGACCGATGGCAGCATCGCAAAGGCCAGGCTGGGCAGCGAGCGCGCAAGCATCAGCCAGGGCCAGGAGTTGCTAATGGATGTGGACAAAGATGGGAATCCTGACGTGTCTATGAAGCTTATCGGCATCGCTAAAGATAGCGCGAAGGTCGTTATCAAGAAGTTGAGAGGATCTGACGGAGCGTCTGCGTCAGATAGTCCGGCAGAGGATTCATCGTCGACTGGCAAGGCAAAGCCGCAGCCAATTGATGAGCCGATAATCGAAGAGTCCGGACCGAGCTGGTGGTGGTTTGTGCTTATCTTTGTGGTCCTCATGCTAATAGGCAAGTGGTATTTTAGATATAATCAGCGCATGAGACGCGGTTTTGTGTGAATCCGGGGTCAGTGTCGCTGGGCCGTCTTTTCAGGCACGCTTCTTAGTGTCCAAAGGCCTGCCAGGAAAAACAGGAATAACGAGCTTATCGCCAAGGAGTATTGGAAGTAGGTGGCCAGGAACCCAAAGAGCGCGGGTCCAATCACTCCTGAGAATTTGCTTGTGAGCTCCATGAATCCAAAATATTCGCCTAGCCGTCCTTTCGGCGCGAGTTCTATCAGGAGCGGCCTCCACGATGCCCATACTAGGCCCAGAGCTGCTCCGCCAAAGGTGCCTGCGAGGAGGAACAGTTGGTACCGGATATGGTTGTCAAAAGGTACCAAGTTGATCGCGAGCAGTACTGCGATGACCGCGATCCAGATCCATCCAGCTATATTGAGCATGCTCCGTGGCCCTCTTGAGTCGATACGCTTTGACATGACTATTGCCCCTGCTGCCGCGCCAAACGCGAAGAATGCGTATGCCGGGAAGAACGATCTCACTGTGAGGCCGAGGGTCTCCTGGCTGAACAGGAACAGGAATATGATGACCGCGTTCATCGCGTTGGTGAACCAAAAGATCGTAGCGAAAAATGAGCGGAGTGGCTTGCGCATTCGGATATCGTGGAGGCCTTGCATGGCGTTGGCAATACCTTGGCGGATAGCGTTTCCATACTCAACTTGATTCCTTGGTTTTACCGTTTCTGGGACGCCAAAGAAAGTTATTAGCGAGATCCCAAAGAATAGTGTTGATGTGACATAGAACATCGCTTTGATCGATTGTGCCGTGCCCCACCCTATCCAGGCCATGACCGCGTATGCTACTCCAAGACTGATGAAGGTGCCCATGTATCCCATGCCGACTCCGATCCCTGAGATGCGGCCGATCCCTTCGCCTTCGCACACGTCAGGAAGCATCGCGTTGTAGACATTTAGCGCCGCGTGATATGCGAAGTTCGCGATCAACGCAAAGATCAACGCTCCAGCCAATCCGGATGATGGCACGAGCGCAACAGCCGCGCAATTCACGACAGTGAACATGACGATAAATGGCATCCTTCGCCTGACTATATCAGACACGGCTCCAAGCGCGGGCACGAACAATCCAACCAAGAGCATCGATGATGAGAACACTAGTCCTACCATGAACTCTGTGCCGCCTAGATAGTTTTTGACATAGAACGGAAAGAAGAACGTGACGAACAGCGCTGAGTAGATGGTGTTCGCCAGGTCATACATGCCCCAAGCGATGGCTTTCTTCGGGATCATCGTGCTGGATTGTTATTCGCGTCAGTGAATCGATCGAGTCGGTTCATTTGGTCTCGTTGATTAGGTCTCTTACTTGCTGCCTTATTTGTGTTGTGGTGAGTGTTTGGTTTTCCCATGTGTAGACTGTTGTTCCGATGTTGCTTAGTGCGGTTGTTGTGTCTGTTCCGGTTAGGTAGTTAAATATCCATCGTTTGTTTCCGTTTGTGAATAGTGTGTCTGTTGTTGCGTATTTTTGTGTGCCGTTGACGTATTTGAAGTATGTTTGTTGGTCTGTTATTATTGAGGCTGTTGGGAAGTTGTCTTTGATTCCATCTTCGATTGCGGTGCGGGCTTGATCTTCGGTTGCGAAGCTGTAGTTTAGTGCTTCTAGGTCTAGTCTTTCTATTGTTGGTCTTGAGTATTGGTCGGTTCCTTGTAGTGCTAGGCGCCAGACTATTGCGTCATTCTTTAATGATCCGCAGCAGTTTATTGTTCCTCCGTCTGTTGTTGAGTCGCCGCTGCACCAGGTGTTTCCTCCGTCGCATGAGATGTTTATTCCTATTGTTCCGCTTCCGTATAGTGTTCGGTTCATTGCGTATTTTATGCTTGACATGTTGGTGCTTAAGTTATAGACTATGCTTGCTGCTGAGCTTCCTGTTGTGTAGTTTGCGATTAGTGGTGTTATTTCTCCTATTCTTGGGTTTGAGCCTGTTTGGTTGACTCCCCAGACTCTAAGTGCTAGGTATCTTCCGGTTTTTGGTGTGAATGTGAATGTTTGGTTTGCGCAGTCTGAAGCTATGTTAGGTGTCAAGTTTGCGACCAGGTTGTTTGTGAAGTTTTGGAAGTTCATATCGCATGATGTGCCGGTGCATGCCATGTCGAATTTGGGGTAGGGTATGCGGTTTATGTATACTTCGTATTTTGGTTCGTATGTTGCGAGGTTTGTTTGTGTTATGAATCCGTATATTGTGACGTTTCTTTTCAGGTCTATTTCTATTGTTGCTCCTATGCATGTGTTTCCGCATTGCATGATCCATTCTTTGTTGATGTTGTCGTGTGCGCAGCTTTGATCTATGGCTCCTGCGCAGCCGACTCCTTGGGTTAGGTTGGTTGAGTTGCAAGTCCAAGTGAGTGAGAGGTCTGTGGTATTGAAGTATGTCATGTTGAGTGTCCAGTTAGGGTATAATGATCCGGAGTATGGTGTGGCGTTGTATATCCAGGTAGTTGTGGTGTTCAGTTCGTTTGTGTTGTCAAAATCCTGGGTGAGGTTGTATGCTGTGACAAATGGGTCAAGTAGTTGGTCAAGGAATGTGATGTTGTATTCTATTTTGTCTTTTGTTCGCATCTCTTCTGTGATCTTTGGAGAAATGGTGAGTTTGATGCATGTTCCGGCAGGCATTGGTATTGTTCCTGCGAATCTGCCTGTTTGGTCTATTTGCACTGTTTGTGTGGTGAGGTTTGCTGTTGTGATGGTCGCTAGGTAGTTGCATGGTGTTGGTTTGTCTTCGTACTGTCCTGTGATGTTATTGCGCACAGACCTGCTGCATGATGTGTCGCTTAGATTGATCAGTTCTACTTGTGTGGTTATGTCGTTGACGTGTTGTTCCATTATCACTTTTTGTAGGTTTTCAAGGCCTCCAAAATCGTACCGGAACGCGTTTTTGTCAAGTGTTGCGCTGGTGAGTCCTTTGTTGCATAGCTCGATTGTCTTGTTCATGCAGGCTGGATAGTATCCAAAGCATGAGAAGTTTGCAGGCCCCTGAATCTTGATATAGTCGTCGATTGTCGGCGCGGCTTGAACGGATATGGCTGCCGCTAGGAGAAATAGTGATATTGTGAGTAGGGTAGTGATTGCTATGCGAGATGGTGTGTGTTTGGTCGTGTGTTGTTTCATTTTGGTTTTGCACCTCAAAGTGTGTTTTTTTAGATGTTGATAGTGAGTGTGTCGTTGCTTTGGTTCGTGTTGACAAATGCCGTTATTGTGCGGTTCTGACTCGATGCGTATGTGTGCTCGATGTAGATTGAGATGTTTTTGCTCTGGTTTAGCGTGAATTGCTGGTTGCTTGTGTAGGTGTCTGCTCCGGTGTTTATTGACCAGTTGCCGCTTGATTGCGTGTTCCAGATGTTTTGCACAAGTATCTCAAAGGTTCTGTTAAGTCCTGACTCGACAAGGCTTGTCAGGTTTGTGATTATGAACTCCGATATTCTGGCGAGAGCAGTTTCTGTGTCCTCATCCGTGTTGACAGTTGCTACTGGGTTGAATCTGCCGAATCGTGAGTAGTTGTGCTCGATAAACACCATTATTGATGATCCGTTGGATAGATTGTATGCAATGCTTGAATCAATGATTGCGTCTCCGGTGTTTAAGCTCCATGTGTTGCCGCTCTTGTTTTGGTCTGTGGGGTTTGTGATTATCATTTCAAATGTCGCGTTGAAGAGTCGCGTGTCAAGAACTGATAGGTTGCTAATCACAAGTCCTTCGCCAACACTCTTGACAATGGCAGCAGAATTATTCCTGCCATTCGATTGAGCAACAACCAAGACACTATACGACCCTGCCTGCGCGTAATCATGAGCTAAAAACACGTACGCGCTCTGCCCAGCCAATAGCGTCGCGTTGGTGATGCTCGAGTCATTTGTGTTGTCACCATACTCAAATCGCCATGTCACATTATCAAGAGTGGTGTCGCCCGTATTCTTGATTATGGCCTCGTAGATTACTTGTGTGCCGTTTGTGGACAACGCTGACAGGTTGGATATGTTCACCGTCGTGCGGATGTTCGACGCTATATTATCAGTCTTGTTGTACTCGTCAACGTTGTTTGTGAGGTCTACAAATGCGACATATCTTCCTTGCATGGTGTCGTTTTCCCTGTTCTGCTGGATGATGCTATTGTTGTTTCCGGCAAGGAAAGGAATGTAGAACGTGTAATTGTAAGTGTCATTTCCTTCAACATCAACGACGAAGCCAAAAGCAGATACATTGCCCTCATTAGTAACAAGCAGAGTATAATTAGCAACATTTGGTTGCGATGAGTTATATGTCACAGAGATGTTAATCTTTAGGTTGGCGCGCTCTGGGGGAGCGAAATCTGAGAATGAAGTCGTATTAGTGACAGCAGGCAAGGCAAGATAGTCCAAGACCTGTCCTCCGGCAGTTAGAGTCATTTCTTGGATACTGTAAGGCCCTTCCGGTTGCAATGCATAAATCTCCGAACCATTTATCTCAATAACCAAATTCTGATTGCCTACTGACAGAGTGTTTTGTTGGTTCAATTGTTTGAACACGTTACCGCTTGAATCGATGATAACAAAACTGAGGTTATAAGAGTCTGAGGTCTTAATGTTAAGAGTGACGTTGATCAATAATTTTTCAGAGATGTTGTCTGAATTTAAATCCTGAGGATACGCCTCGACCTTCTGGATGTAAGAGGTTTTCGCAAAAGACCCATAATCATAAGACTGAGTGGTGATATTATAATCCCTTACTGCATCACCCACGACGATTCGTGTTAGGTTGTAGGTCCCTACCCAATGGGAAGATTTTACAGTTTCATTATCGAAGAACACCGAAACCGTCGTTACATTCGCCAGGTCCGCCTCAGTCGTCTTAGATATCAACGAGTCATTGTATACCAAACTCACACTGATATTCTTCCGGATAGAAACCGATGCATTCACAGAGATATTAACCCGAATTCCATCCATCCCCTGCGCATAGTCCGAAACAGTCAAGATAGTAAAAAGCTTCTGATAAGTATAATTGCTCGTAGGAATCGGATCACTCCGATACACAAGCACGTTAGAGAGATTATACACCCGGACAGTATAATTGAAACTCCCTCCCTGCATCACCCTAGCATCAAAAGACACATTCACCAAATTCTGCCCAGCCACAAACGTCCGGTTAACCTCCTTAATGAACCTGGAAGGAGTATCCGAGACAAAAAAGTCCGTCGAATAGTCACCCGCAGCCGCTGAAGTGAAAGTCACATTAATCCCCAGGGTATCATTCAAACCATCACCATTTGAGTCCACTAGATAATCAGACCGCAAAGTCAGATTCATCAGCCCCAAGTTCACACTATTGTTCAAAGAAGCGATCATATCCGAAATTGAATCCGCACGCACTTGGTTAGGAAGAACCAACAATAAAAATAAAAAGATTCCTATGACTGATAGGAGACTCATTGTCCACAATCCTTCGGAGTAGACTGTACTCCGCCCTATAACGAGATTTTTACAGGGATTCATAGGTCACTACCCCCTCTTAACACCCAAAATATTACTCCAAGTATTAGGTACATAATGCCTGAGATTATCCAGATTATCGGAGATGAAATAACTTGTATGACTGTGAACAGTATCGGTATCAAACTGCACAAAGCAATACGCCAATAAGAAAAAGATTCCTCTCCCTTCATCGCGGTTCTAAGCAAAACAATGAAAGTTACAAATATTTGGATCAATAACAAGGATAGTATCTCTCTAATTGTGGAATTATAAAAATTAGTGATTAGCTGCCCTGCGTGTGTCATCTCCCCCAGTTTGCCTATCTCCGAAACCATCACAAAATAATTATAAAAAAATAGCACGGAAAGAGAAAAGAATAGAATCGAAATCGAATATTTCACCAGACGAACAGTTACCCTGGACAGGTTGCGATTAATATTAAGAAACAGATAACTGACAATTCTATTGATAATGAGTTTATACGAAGATACCATCCAAAAAAAGAATAAACTGAGCGAGAGTCCCCAAGCAACAATCAAGTCGATTTCAAAGTGCCATTCGGTAAATGCTGCACCAGTGAAGAGATAACCGCACATTGTTAATACCCCGCTAGCAGCCAAAAAGCTTGCCCAGAGGGAGACATCCTCTTTAAGAACATTAATTTTTTGTGCGATAGATCGTTCAATCATTAGCTCACATCCCCCGTGCAGTTTTCATTGCGGATAACATATCGGTTGGAAGTAATATTTTTACTAGACAGGAATTCTCGGATAATCTTTTGTGTATCCGACCGATCCGGGAAGGAGTCTATCCCTAAGGTGAAATGCGATCCGGTTAATTCAAGATACTGTTTATTTGCCGATTGAATCCCCCGGCATATACCCCTACTATCCGCTCTAGACACCACCTCATCTGAGGGCCACGCTCCAAATGATAAACTATGCAAAATGAGAGAATTGCCGAGTGTGATCCCATTCCCAGGGTTGGTGTCTGTGGAGTTGATCATCATTTCGACATAATAATTGAATAGGTTCGTCGAAATGAGGGTATTATCTAATATTCCTGAAGCAATGCCTAGTGCAAAAGCAAATGGTCGGTAGTAAGTCCAATCTAAATCAAAAAGGAGACGCTGCTTGCCCAGACTTGAGATGGATTTCAGACTTAAGTGATTGATATTTTCTTGCTGGGCGGTGAGAATCACATCTTTGGATATATTCTTAACATAGGGTACTATTGTCGTGATCTGATCTGAAAAGTTTCCGGGGCATCCTGCACCGATAAACGTATCTATCTTGCTAGAGTCTAAATACCCTTCTTCCATGCTCATTAGTGCTGCTCTGCATCCATTGCTAAACCCGACATATTTTACTTTATCATGGTTGCTTATGTTCCTGACTCCATTGACAAGTGAAGGAACAAAGTATTGGGTCATCTGTCGTGGAGTATAATCGAGACTAGTCATATTGTCTTGATCTGGCCCCCCAGTTATCTCGATTAGCCAGGTCTCAAATCCTTGATCTGACAGTTCGCTTCCTAGTGGCTTCCAATCATCAAGTGTGCTAAATATCCCTCTTGCTAATATTACCGGCGTTTCATTTGATATTAACCTGCTGAAGTTTGAGTCCATACTTGATGTCATTCTTCGAGTTCTAAGCTTGATTCCGTCAAGGCCTGAGTCGACCCAGTATAAGTGGCTGTCGTAGAGCTCTTTCTTTAATGCACGGCGGGTAAGTTCTTTAAAATTGGGCGTGTTTCGATCTTCATTTCTTGAAACCTGGCTGAGAGTTGCAACGACACTTACATAGTTGGGGTCATCGGATCGGATTGCCTGGGGTGATTTGTCACTGCCAAAAGGTCCAACAAGAGTCTTGGTCTTCCCAGTTTCTGCAAAAACCCGGACTCCAGTAATCACGTCTTCAATATTTGCGCCCCATATCGCAATTACAGTTCTATTAGTATCAAATATTCTTCCAATATAGGATGGTGCTGTTTTCGGTTTTGCGACACTTCCGTAAATATAAGATGGAGTTTCAGATCCAGCCTCCCATCCATACTTTGCTTTGCTGATGCTGCTGTATTTTGCCATGTAGGGATTGTATCTCGCCAACCCAACCGATATAGATAACTGACTTCCGGATTCAGGAACAGATGTAAACTGTTCTGAAAGGAATTCTAAGATAGCTTCATCGGAGGCTTTATTCCCGGTGCTCACATTGAGATACGCTCTTTCGAGTAGCTCCTTAACCTTTTCCGCAAAATTGTTCGTCTTAGATTCTTCAACAATTTTGTTGCCCGGGTCTAGCATCACTCTTAGCTTGCTTTGATCAGACCTTATCTTTACCGTTACGTTCGCTGTGCTATTCGGACTCTTTGAGGAGACGGGGATTAGTGTTTCAACCAAGGTCTCTCCTTTAAGTAAAGAGTGTTGAGATATTTTGATTTCCAAGTTTGTTGTATCAACAGAACCTATCGTGAAAACTATCGTGGCGTTGCTCTCGTTTGTTACGCCGGTTTCGTAGAAGTGGATTCCATCGGCATCTATGGATGCATCGTTTCGGAACTTGCATACTGAACAGTCGAATTCTGTTGAAGTGAATCCTGATGATGAGAACGCGGGTTTGGTCAGTTGGGTGCAGTTGATTGTCGTATTGGCGCATTGCGCTGTGACTACAAATCCGTCACCGCATGTGACATTTTTGTAATTGATGACATATGACCCGGCAGTGTTTGGAGTTCCATTCAGTGTGCCGTTCACCAGTATTTTGATGCTTGTGAATAGATCGTTTAGGGATGAGGGGTCGATCGCAACGCTGACGTTTCCAAAGCATTGCTGTCGGGGCGGAGTTTGCGGTTGCCCGGTCAGGTTCGCACATATGCTACTGCTGCAGTTTAGTCCGTTTAGGCATTGCTCGGTAGCTGTGCATGTTGCTCCGGTGTCGAGTCTGCATGGGTTTATTGCTGTGGTTCTGTTAGTTGTTGTGATTTCGTCGTCTCTGCTGTAGTCGCATCTTGTGTTGGTGCATGTTAGGCTGTTATTGTATATGATGTATGCTCCTCCTGTTGTGTATCTTCCTTCCATTCTGTATGTGTTGTCGCTTGTGCAGACTGCTCGTCTTGTGTCGATTATCCAGTATGAGTCGAAGTATTCGTTTGCGCTTCTTACGCTTGCGGAGTTGTCGCAGTCTGTGTAGAGCATTATGCTTGAGTCGTTGGCTGTGATGGTTGTTGTGTCGATTCCTTGGTGTATGTCGTTTAGGTTGATGTCTTGTGGGCAGTATCCTAGTTCTGGGTTGGATGGGCATACTTGGTAGTATGCTTGTTCTTCTCCTGATAGGCCTGATGCGTAGTTGTAGCAGTTGGTATAGTCGTTGGTGTCGTTGTATCTGCATAGTTCGTATGTGCCATCGTTTCCGAAATCTATGCAGTAGGCGTCTCCGTTTGGTCCGGGGTTTTGTAATTGTACTGATAGGTCCGCGTCGTTTTTGAATCCTATTCCGTCGTCGTTTGGTGAGCCGTCTGTTGTGAAGGTGTCTGTTACTTTGGCGCTTGCTAGCAGCTGGAATATTCCTTGGTTTGTTACGTTTATTCGTTCTATCCAGTTGTCCGTGCCTTGTGTGTTGTTTATCAGGTATAGTCCGACTGTGAAGTTCTCTTGTTGGTAGCTTCCATTTCCGCTTTTCCAGTAGGTGATTTGTTCGGTCTCATTGACATAACTGAGGTTGTAGATTGTGTAGAACGTGGGTGGTTCTTCGACGATTGTGAAGTTCTGGATAGTTGGGTACTTCACGAGTCCGTATCCATAATAATCATCCTTTCCGGTCTCGCCGAGGTCTTGTGCCGCATTTCTGAGTATGTTGCGTATTTCTGTGTTGGTTAATGTAGGGTTTGACGCTTTGATTAGTGCTGCAATTCCAGCCACATGTGGGGTTGACAGTGAAGTTCCAGACATGATAGCGTAACCACCATCTGCCCATGTTGTGTTTATGTCGATTCCTGGCGCCATCAGTTCCAGATCTGGTCCATAGTTGCTTGTTGCGGCTCTTTGCAGGTTTGAATCTACTGAGCCTACTGCTATGACTTGGTCATACCTTGCCGGGAATAGGACTTCGGCGTTGTTGTTTCCTGCCGCGGCAACAAGTATCGCTCCATTGGCATACGCTTCCTGCACCGCTGCTGCGAATGCTGGAGAGTATTCACTAAACCCGAAGCTCATGCTGATCACGGATATGTTGTTGGCTATCGCCCAGTCAAGGCCGGCGAGAGCGTCACTTATCATTCCAGTTGGCCCGTCAGTTATCTTGACTGAGTAGATGTCGGCCTCTGGTGCGGCCCCGATCAATCCAGAATTATCAAGCGATGCCGCGGCGACTCCCGCGACTGCTGTTCCATGACCGTAAGTGTCTGCATAATCATCGCTAATTACGCTTGTTCCTCCTGCGATGCGCAGGTCCGAGTGAGGTGCGATTCCAGAATCGAGTATGGCTATTGAGACACCGCCTCCTTTCGTCATATTCCATGCGGACGGCGCGTTCGTGATGTTGATGTTCCAGGGTATTGATTCCGTGGAAAAAGTCATTTGCTGGTCGAGTTCAATGCTCTCGACTTGGGGATCGGAGAGTAATTGAAGGAGATCTTTTGTTTTTAGTTGTATAATGGATACATGCGAATGTTGAAAAGTTTTCCCTGAGTCTGACCTTTTCAGGTCGTCAGAGATCGTTGTGTTATATAGTACAATCCATCTTTTCTCCGATTCATCATAGATGTTATCGATAGAGCGCAGCGTGAATCTGGATATCTTTTCGGATGATCCAAATAGCTTATCAATGTCGTTCTCTTCATTTTTTTCGGGGGAAGCTACAGACAGTGCGGATAACAGCAGCAAAACAAATATTATTGATATTCCTCTTAAAGAAACCCCCATCAGTCATATTAGCAACGCCAAGGTATATAATAGTTTTTTTTTCACTAGAAAGTGGAGATGTTGAGAACTAGGAGATTATGTAACTATAAAGTCGATCTAGCTTCTTGAATATATATTTTCTCGGACAGAAATC
>JBBSWF010000077.1:0-8298 GCA_038046365.1 Nanobdellota archaeon | reverse complement strand
GACCCTTAACTTAACGACATTGGGTTGGGCCCTACGGGCCTTCACCGAATCATCGAAATCCCAATAGACACGCGAGCAGACGGTACCGCTTCAGAATACTGAAGAAGTACCTTCGATAATTAACTTTAAATCATATGGTCTGATTATCGTTAAAAAATGGGTATTATCATCAAGAGTCTTGACGACACGGCTGCCATAGCCGCTCGTCTCCGAAAAGAAGGCAAGAAGATCGTCACCACAAACGGTGTCTTTGACATCTTGCACGTCGGCCACGTCTCTTACCTCCAATGGTGTAAGAAGCAAGGTGATGTCTTGTTTGTAGGTGTCAACGCTGACGCGTCTGTGAGGCAATACAAAGGTGACAAGCGCCCGATAATAGGCGAGGATGACCGCGCTGCCCTCATTGCTTCTTTATTTTGCGTCGATTATGTGTATGTCTTCGGCGGCCGCACTCCTGAAGAATGGCTCTTGGTTGTCAAGCCACACTTCCACGTCAAGGCAGGTGATTACACGCTCGACCGCTCAAAAGAGACTCCAAAAACTAAGATCTTTGAGCGTGACGCTGTCGAGAGCGTGGGAGGGCAGTGCCTGCTGGCTCCTCTGGTGCAAGGCAAGTCCACGACTTCTATTATAGAGAAGATCAAGGAGGTCTATGGGTCGGTTCCTTCAAATGCTTCCAAGCGCAAGCCTGCCGTGTTCCTTGACCGCGATGGGACGATCATACCGGATAAGGAGTATATGCACAAGGTAGCGGACCTCGAGTTCATTCCAGGGTCATTCGAAGCGCTAAATAAGCTCACCAGGTCAGAGTATAAAATCATAGTCATCACGAACCAGTCTGGCATCGCCCGAGGGAAATTCACTGAAGAGGACTATCAAGGATTCAATCAAGCGTTCTTGACTCGGCTCTCCGCAGAAGGCATCCGTGTCGATGGGGTTTACTTCTGTCCTCACCATCATTCTTCAAGTCATCCAAAATATGGAAAGGAGTGCCACTGCAGGAAACCAAAGCCAGGCATGGTGATTGCTGCGCTTCTAGATCACGACATAGATCTCGAGAGAAGCATAGTGGTGGGTGACAAGACTGCGGACATCCAGCTTGGTAACAGCCTTGGGATCAAGTCAGTTCTTGTCAAGACCGGGAAAGCAGGGCAGGACGATGAATACTCCTCTAAGCCGGATCACATCGCTCTTTCGATCAAGGAAGCAGTTGATTGGATACTGTCGCTCTGATCGCGGCATATCACAGTCCATCTCTTGGCAGTGGATCGTGCATTCTCCTCACTCTAACAGTACAAGGCCGATAGAGAAGAATCTCTTATGGAATAGGTTGATGTTCTTCTTGAACTTCTTGACTGTTCCTATTATGTCTATCCCAGTGCCCTCGATCGTCGGCCTCTTGTCTTCTGGATAGACGCAGTTAGCTCCATTTAATAGCGCGCATTGTGCGCACAGGTCGCACGGGCCCATCGTGAGAGCCAGTGCCTTATGGTAGTTGTTGAGCCGCAGCGCTTTCTCGATCTCAAGCATTCCTTTACGGAATTTTCGCAAGTCCATCTCTCCATTGTCGCCGATCACTAGAACTGCTTTGGTGTATTCTCGCAGAAGGTTCCTTGTCTGTTCAACGTTCACTGATTGCGGGGGGCATGACCAGTTCTTGTTGTAATGGGGGCAGCCGAACCTGCATTGTATATTTACCCAGTCCCTTATGTCCACCTTAGAGGTGTAGATCACCAGAGCTTCATCTATGCCGAATTTCTTGCCTGTGGACATGACTATGTCTAGTTCGCTCATATTGCCCCACTATCGTCGATAGAGGCAAATGTCCTTTAAAAAGGTTCCTGATCTACTTCCCATAGACCTTCTCGCACGCCAGATTGTGCGCTTCTACATAATGCTGGATGAAGTTCTTCCAGTCGCACTGCTCGGCGATGTGCCTTGCGTTGATCTTTGTCTGGACCCGATCGTGGGTTGGCATCATCGCATAATCGTACATCTGGTCGGTGAGTTCTTTTATGACTTCGCTGTCAGGCTTTCCAAACCTGGGCATCACAAATATTCCTGCTGTCTTTCCTTGGGTGCATTCCTTGCATACGTATCTGCCAAATCCCGCCAGGTCTGTCGTCACTGATGGCACTCCTAACGCGCTGGCTTCAAGCGGGGTGTATCCCCATGGTTCATAAAATGATGGGAACACTCCAAGGTGGCAGCCGTGCATGGCTTCATAGTATGTCATGTTAAGCAATGTGTCGGCTCCGCTCAGATAGATGGGATAGAAGACCACTTTGACATTGTCTTCAGGCCCGTTGTCAAGCCCTTCTTGGATCAGTGTCCTCACTATGATGTCTGTGTTCTCGTCATAGAGGTCATGTGTGGTGACCGGGGCCTTTCCTTGCCGGAGCAGCTTGAACACCTTTCGTTTTGTGTCCTGGAGCTGGTCTTCGCTAAATAATGTCTGTTTGTTTATGTCTGATTTCGATATAAATGCGCTAGTCAGCCTGGTGCGGACCTCTGGCATGGCTGAGTCTACGCTCCTCATCAGGTCGTCGTAGAATGTCTTGCTCTCAAGCAGCTCTGGTTTGATGTTTTTCACGTTCCCTGGGACGAATATGAACGCGACGATGTATCTTTTGTTGTTCTCTGATTGCATTCGTCTGTTAACGTCTGCAAGCGCTTTGACGAATATGTCGATTCCTTTGTCATGGAATTCATACCTTCCTGCTAGGAAGTAGAACAGTGTGTTGTCAAGGTCGAATTGGTAATACGGGAAGAAGTAGTACATGCAGAACTCCTTCATCCGGCTCTTAAAGTATGAATGCTTAACTGATGCTTCCTCGAATGTCGGGAATTTCACCATGTCAAGCCCGTTCAATGTCAGCACGTCTGGTTTCTTGCTAAGGAGGTGTTCGGCTTCGATGCCGGTGATCTCGGATACTGTTGTGAAGGCATCTGCGTTGTTCGCGCAGGCTTTCTCTGTGGAGTGCTTGCAAATTATCCCTCTGTTTCGGGCTTCCTGATCAGGGTTGAACTCTTTTAAGTGGGCGTATAGGTCTATGTCTGCTGATGCCAGTGTCCTCCCAAGCATCGTTGCGTGGGTGGTAAATATCGTCCCAACTGCCGCTTTGTTGTGTTTGAGGTATAACAGTCCGCCTCCAGATAGCCACTCATGGAAGTGGGCCACCATCTTCTTGTCGGGGTAAGCGTTATGCAGCCGCTCGATTAACATCCCGCAGGCATATCCCCAGGTCATTGGTTCGTCGAAGTCGAAATAGGATGTGCCTAGCGAGTCTATCCCATACCAGTCCCAGTAATTTTTTTTGATCTCGTTTGTGTTCTTTGTGAATCCTGTGAAGTCAAGGAGTATCACATTAGGGCTGCCTTTTATGAGCCATGTGCCAAAGTGGCATGTGATCCCCCGGTTTTTCATCTCTTCAAAGGCCGGTCGCATCGGTTCAGGCGGGAGCTTCTCTTCGAAATTGCCCCAGGCCTTTTTTGGAAAGAATGGGCCGACCCCGATGTATCCTTGGCCGTATTTTTCTATCATCTGGCCGGCTTTTGAGGATACGACAGTGTAGATGCCGCCTACTTTGTTGCAGATCTCCCATGACACTTCAAAGCAAAAATCTGACTTGGTTTCCATGTCCGTCCACTATCCGTTCCACTGGCTAGTCTGCCATCTTGATTTTCTATTTTTTCCCGAATGACCGTATATAATGGTTTATCACTATTTTGGAGTGGTTCATGGGGAATCCTCCAACAAGATTATAAACCCGAGATGGGGGCTTTACATACCATGGCATTATCGCTCCAATTCCTCCCGTCGTGGGAGGATGTGGTCTTTTGGTCAGAATCCCACGTCCCGCGCATGTTCTGGACGCTCGTGTTTGTGGCGATCGCGTATTTCTTGTTCAACTGGATCATCAAGAAGCGGTTGACAAAAAACGCCAAGAACGAGAAGCAGCTCGCGCAGGTCCGTGTGCTCATGCGGATGTGGAGTTATTTTTTCGTCGGGATCTTAATCGTCGTGTTCATCTCGGCGTACACGAATTCTCTTGCAGCGCTTGGCATCTCTGCCACATTCATTGGCGCGGCTTTGGGCTGGGCGCTCCAGACCCCGATCACCGGGATCGCCGCGTGGATAATGGTCCTTGTCAAGAAGCCATTCCAGCCAGGCGATCGGATAATCATAGACAACATCCAGGGGGACGTCTATGATATCAGTGTGTCCCATGTAATACTTGAAGAATCAGGGGGCACGACAAGGAGTGATGATCGGTCAGGCAGGTTCATCATGATCCCTATGGTCAGCTTGTGGACTGCCAATGTGACTAATTACACCCACAATGATGAGTATATCCTGCGCGAGGTGCCAGTCGGCATCACTTACGAGTCTAACGTCGACAAGGCAATGAAGAAGCTGCTTGAGATCGCCACAAAGCACGTAAAGAGCGCCATAAAGGACAAAAAGCCGAAGCCTTTTGTCAGGATGGAGTTCAAGGATTCATGGATAGAGATCAAGGTTCGGTTCTGGGGGGACGCAAGGGATTCTGGGCCGGTCATCAATTCAATAACAAAGGATTTCTTTGATTTCGCAAGAAAAGCAAAGGATGTCCATATCGCTTATCCGCACCTTCAGGTTCTTGTCGACTTGCTCAAAGCGACGCGGAGATGAATATGCCCAAAGTACGCCAAATGAGGCCATTGTTGCTAATCATCCTCGATGGGTGGGGCCATCGCAAGTCTGGGAGGTGCAATGCCCTCTCTCTTGCCCGCCTCCCGGTATTTGATCGTCTGGATCGTCTCGCGTCAAAGACGCTGCTAAAGGCGTCTGGTCGAGATGTCGGCCTGCCCGTCGGATTCCAGGGCAATTCCGAGGTCGGGCATCTGAACATAGGAGCTGGGCGAGTCGTCGATCAGATCATGGTGCGGCTCGACGGTATGGTCAAGGACGGTTCTCTAATGAGAAACAAAGCCCTTCGCGCGGCGATTCGCAACTGCAAGAAGAATGATTCATCTCTGCACGTCATGGGTCTTGTCCAGGATGAGGGGGTCCATGCGCATTCTCGCCACGCCGTCGCCATCTTGGAGGCGGCGATCAAGAGCAATGTCAAGAGAGTATATCTTCATTTCTTCACTGATGGTCGGGACACTCCTCCAAAGAGCGCTAAGATCTATGCCCGGTGGCTTCTCTCCCAAGTCAGGAAGTTGGACCCGTCAGGGAGGATCATAATCTCTGGTTCTTTAGTGGGGAGATACTTCGCTTTGGACCGTGATAAGCGGTGGGATCGCACAAGAAGGGCGTTTGATCTATTAGTGTCTGCCAAGGGCATTCCTGAGAAGGATCCGCTCTCTGCCATCAATCATGCTTACCGTCAGAAACAGTCTGATGAATTTATCACGCCTCGTGTCTTCCCGGGTTTCAACGGGATTCTCAAGAAGGACAGCGTGGTATTCTTTGATTTCAGGCCGGACCGCGCAAGGCAGATTACTCACGCGTTCAATGACTTGAAATTCCGCCCGTTCAAGCGGCGGGGTAGATGCATCAAGCCGGGATTTGGTCCTGCAGATATTGTCTATGTGGCTATGACCCGTTATTACAAGGAGCTGTCCTGCCCAGTTATTCTAGAGCATGCCAAAATCAAGGATGACCTAGGTGAATGCCTAAGCAATGATGGCCTCAAGCAGCTCCGGGTGGCTGAGACAGAGAAGTATGCGCATGTCACCTACTTTTTCAATAGCGAGGTCGAGAAGCCTTTTAGGGGTGAGGATCGCATATTGGTCCCAAGCCCTAAGGTGGCTACATATGACCTCAAGCCTGAGATGAGCGCTCTAAAGATTACCCGTGTGGTGCTCGATGCAGTCGCAAAGAACAAGTATGACGTCATTATCATGAATTTCGCTAATGGAGACATGGTTGGCCACACTGGCAAGATGCCCGCGATCATCAAGGCTGTTCAGACAGTGGATCGTTGTGTCGGCAAGTTGGTAGGCGCAGTAGAATCCGTCGGCGGCGCGCTGGTCATCACCGCGGATCATGGCAATTGTGAAGACAAGATTGGAAAGACTGCCACGTCGCACACCCTAAACCCTGTCCCGTTCTATCTTGTCCTTCCTGGCGGCAAGAGGGTCCGTCTAAGAAAGGGCCGTCTCGCGGATGTCGCTCCGACTGTCCTAAAGGTGCTCAATCTCCCTGTTCCGGGCCGGATGTCGGGCAAGCCTTTGTTTTAAGATAGCTGTCGTGCCTCTATGGCGCCATTTTTGGTAGGTAATAAGTCGCCCAGTAAACCGGCGGTAGCGCCCTCAGGTCGAGCGTTTCGATACTTTCTCAGTAAACTGTTTCACTACGCGAGAAGGCGCTACCGCCGACCAATTAGGCGACTTATTACCCGCCATTTTTGTAAACATTTTTATAATGATTCTACTGAAATCTTGTTATGGCTAAACCTAGAAATCAAAGAGCTGTATCTTCTGACTCCGTCGCTTTGATGTTGGTATTAATGACGGGCCTTTGGGCGCTGTACTCGATCAGTTCGTATGATCTCGGCCAGTTTTATTCTGGTTCTCCTTCTGCGTCAGCTATAGTCGGAGTCCCAAAGAGCATGGGCAACACTGTGGTCATCGCAGGCATCAGCTTAAACGAGCAGATAGGAAAGGACATATCTGCCTTGACGTCTGTCTACCTAAAGGGTTTGTCTGATGGGTACGCGTCTACATTAGACGGAAGCACAAGATACATGCAGACTCTTCGCATAGCTAAGTCAGGTTCCGGGGGGTTCCCTGGGGCGACTATCCAATACACGAGTGATTCATTTGGCAACACCGGTGACTTTATGGTGTTTACATACGGCAATCCCGCGCTCGAATATGAGCTGATATTCGACCAAGGGCTCGAGGGCAGGATAGAGGGCAATGATATCCCCTCGCTTGAGGAGGCTTCTATGGATTTCATGGGCGGGCCGGTCACTATCTACAAAGCCACGGTCTACGGTAATTCAGTGACATTGCGATTCTTTGGTTCTGGCGGAGATTTCGAGTTTAGGGATTCTGACATCACAGATGATCAGTTTGAGCGTGTCGTCAAGATAAACGGCCGTACCGTCAACTCCCAGGTCAAGGTCAGCGGGTCTGTCCAGGGAGACCGTGTCCGGATCTATTCTATCACTTACAGGTTCCTAGCGTATTCAAAGGCAGGCGCAGATACGTATGTCCCTGCTAAGCGGGGTATTAGGCAGTTCATGAGGGAGCCTCAAGCCCTGATCAATCCTTCATTTGACATCGTTTACGCGGGGTTTGCAGGGTCCGCGCCTGCTGCGGCCTCTCCATCTGCTAGCTACAGAACGGGGGGAAATCTCTTCTTCGACCCAAGCGGCGGCCAGAAATATAATCTGATATTCACTAATACTGTCGGCCAGACCTACAAGATACCATACGTCACTCTTGTCAGTGGCAATCCTGCGCTTGGGAATGGAAAAGAGTCTCTTGTGGTCAGAGAGGGCAATGCGCAAAACGACTTCAATATAGATCCTGGAGACTACTTCATCGTCTCGAGCTCGGATGGTATTAGTGGAGTGACAAATGTTGTTGTTTATTCGTCTGTCACGAGGGAATCTAATTCGTTGTATTTCGATTTCCTAGGCGGCGGAGGTCAGACTGTGGTCTATGACCCTGCTACCGGCAGGGGAGAGCTTAATGTCAAAGGCACTACGTACTCTGTCTATGTAGACTTGGCGGGCACAGATCGGATCGTCGTTGATCAGGATCACTCAGGAAGCTTCACTGGAGCCACGGTCCCAATCGTCATGATGGGTGGAGCTCAATTGAATCCCGGATCGTCGTCGACTACAGTGCGGGTGCCAAGGCGGCTTTTCGACGACCCTCCTTCATCGGATGAGACTGTCACGATTAATACGTTCGCCAATGGCAATTATATCGACTTGAGAATACCTGATCAGGGCAGCTTGTCGATGTATCAGTCCGCAGACAGATTGGTCCGCGGGATGACCAATTACGGAGTGCAATACACATTGGATGATTCAAGGGCGCCGTCATCGCTTGCAGTGGATATCCCCCGCGGCCAGGCGCATCCGCGAGTCGCTGTGGCCTCAGGTGTCGGCAGGGTCCAAAAGGCAGGCCAGTCCGGCGCGGTCGTGGTCGTGACTCTTGAGAGGGAACGGTTCCTCGGGACGGCGCAGTCCTCTGGTGGCAGGTCGGTGGATGCCGGAGTTGGGGTCAATGATTGAACAAACGAGACTATCTGGTTTGTCCGTGATTTCGGCTTTAAATGGCGCTTTCTTCTGA
>JBBSWF010000076.1:0-9320 GCA_038046365.1 Nanobdellota archaeon | reverse complement strand
ACCACGAATTTGATCGAAAATCACAACTTTTGACTTCCAACTGTCGAATGTGGGGTCTCTGCCACTGATCGCACTCGACTTAAGGACATAACTTCCACAAACCCTTTAAATGGGAGGTCATAATTCTAGCGATATGGTGCTTTGCCTGGTTGCATTGCCGATATTTGCCATACTTGGCATATTCAGCCTAAAATACCGAAAGCTTGCGCGTGACTCGCTCAACTGCATATTCCACACCGTGACTTTTCGGAAATGCGAGAGCGGGCTCGACGACAAGATAAAATCCGGCATAACCGGGATGCTTCTAAAGTATTCGCCGTGGGGCGCGGGGGTTGTGTATCGGCATTACCAGTTATTGTCCTGGATTCTCATAATCATGCTGGTCTGGAGCGCTTATACTAGCGCTGTCGGCATCAACAATTACATCAGGTATGGAAACTGCAACGGGCCTGAATCAACAGGCTTTTGCGTATTCGACCCCACTGGACAGAATACCGGAACGTCGGTGTTCGAATCACAGCTCGACTCGCTAATGCCGGCAAACGTGACAATTCCAGAAGTAGACAACCACAATCCTATCATCGGGCCAAAGAACGCGGCACTCACTATAATCGAGTTTGGATGCTACTCCTGTGAGTACACAAGACACGCTGAACCAATCCTCCAAGATGTCCTGCGACAATATCCTGGACTGGTAAATATCCAGTTCAAACACCTGACCATACCAAACCACCAGACAGGAACACTTGCGGCAATCGCGGCGAACTGCGCGCAGGAACAGGGGCAATATACTATTTACCATAACCTGATATTTGAGAATCAGGCCAACCTAAGCGATGTCAAGCTAAGGATGATGGCGCTCGACCTTGGACTTGACATAACAAAGTTTGGAGAGTGCATAAAGTCTGGCAGGCACGACTCTGAACTCGCATCCGACAACCTCGAAGGACTGAAAGCAGGAGTCACTGGAACGCCAACATTTTTCATAAACGGAAAGAAAATAGTTGGACCGAAGCCGCTTCGGACATTCCAGACCTTGATAGACGAGGAGCTCAAGACGATAGCGGCGACGGGGCGCGGCGGAAAATGATATTCGGATTCAAGCCTGAGAAAGTCCGCGATGACTTCGAGATACTGAAGACAGGCGTCATCTACTTTGACAGCGCCTGCATGTCACTCAAGCCAAGACAGGTGGTAGAGAAGGTCAACGAATACTATCATAAGTATCCTGGATGCGCCGGACGGAGCGCGCACCGCATAGCTGACTTGGTGACCCATGAAGTCGACGAGGCAAGAGCTGAAATAGCAAAACTGGTAAAAGCGAATGGCCGGCATGAGATAGTGTTCACACGAAACACCACTGAAGGATTGAACCTGGTCGCGCATGGTCTTCGCCTGAAAGATGGCGATGAGGTAGTGATAAGCGACAAAGAGCATAATTCAAACCTAATCCCCTGGCTGAAACTCAAGAAAGACATCGGGATAAAACTGAAGATAGTCAAGAGCAATGCTGATAACACGCTCGACATAGAGCGCCTTGAGAAGGCGATCGGGCCGCGAACGAAGCTTGTATCTATAGTCCACCGCTCAAACATGGACGGAGTGACCAACCCTGCGAAAGAGATCTGCAAGATCGCGCACAAGAAAGGGACTCTCGTGATGCTCGACGGCGCTCAGAGCGTGCCGGGGATGGAAATCGACGTACATGATATCGGGGTGGATCTGCTTTCATTCTCAGGACATAAGATGCTGGGGCCGACCGGGACTGGCGTCTTGTATGGAAAGAAAGAGATCCTGGAGAAACTCGACCAATTCATAGTCGGCGGAGAGACTGTCAAGAATTCCACTTATGAGGATTTCGTGATAGAAGACGTGCCTCACCGATTCGAAGCAGGGCTGCAAGATTACGCCGGCATAGTGGGGCTTGGCGAAGCGTCAAGATACCTGCGTAAGATCGGACTGTCTGCTGTCGCGAAACACGAAGCTCGACTGAACAAGGTGATAAGCGAGGGCCTTGCCACAGAGCGAAAGATAGAATTGATTGGGCCGGTGGACCCGGCGCAGAGATCAGGGATATATTCATTTAACATCCATGGGATGGACCCGCATCATGTGTCTAAGATGCTAGATGTGTCAAAGAAGATACTCACAAGGAGCGGAGCGCACTGCGTCCACAGCTGGTTCAACAAGCGCAACATGAAGGGGAGCGCTAGGGCTTCGTTGTACTTGTACAACACTGAGGACGAGGCGCAGAAGTTAGTAGAAGAAGTGAAGAAGATAGCGAAGATGGTTTGACGAGAACCATTAATAACCTCGCTGCGGCCCGGTTTTAATGGTTCTCGGGATAGCCATCAAGTCTTCACCTCACTCCATCCATCCTTCTCGCGCTGGAGGAGGATCGTCTTGCGGGTCGAGACGCCGTCTTCATGGAAGCAGACTCTCTCGGAGATGCCATCGAAGCATGAGCCTTTCATCAGGCGGTCGATGCAAGCCGCTTCAGGAGCACCGCATGATCCAATCGCCTTGGCAAGGAACATCATGTCATCATAGGCGTACAATGCATCTGGCTTGGGCCTTGAGCCGAAGCGCTTCTCATAGCGCTCGATAAACGACGCCACAGCCCGGTCCTCCACCTCGTCGGCTAAGCCATAGCTGGTGGAGACGGCCTTGTTCTCGATGAATACCTCATCAGCCTCGGTTGAGAGAGGCACTTTCCGCGCGTCGATATGGTATGTCGGAGTGTTGACCATGCCTACCTCCTTGAGCTGGCGCATCACGTTCTCCTCGGAACGCCAGGCGCAGAAGAAAATCGCGTCTGGCTTCGCCTCCTTCGCCTTGAGAAGCATGCCCCTAAAGTCGGTCTCATCAGGATTGAACTCTTCATTTGCTGATACGCCGGTACCTACAATCTTTCCTTCTGCCTTGAACGACTCGAACAACCGTAAGCATGATTCGCTCGCCTCCCCGATATATGCCACATTTGTATGGCCTCTTGCCCCTGCGAGCCGCGCGAGGAGAATGCCATTATCTGTCATCTCATAATAATCCCTGAATGTGAACCGGTACTTGCGCGCGATGTCAGGAACGGTTGAGTGATAGATGAGCACCTTGCCTGAAGCATTTGTGACAGGCGCGATCGCCTGGGTCACATGGGTGAAGGCGCTGAATATGACATCGGCCCTGTCGACATCGATCATCTTCTGAACTGACGTGACTGCCGGGACGGCTTCGCCCTTATTGTCATCAGATATTAATTCCAACCGTCGCCCTGCGACACCGCCTTTCTCATTGACCTCTTCTATCGCAAGCAGAATCCCGTTCTGCTCAGCCTGTCCTATCCGAGCAAGACTGCCGGAGAGCGCGAACGTGCCGCCTACCCTGATCGGTCCATCCATGACCTCCTTCTCTGGCGTGGAGCATCCATCCAGCAATATAGTAAACATGGCAATCGCCACGATCTTATATCCTAATCCATCTTCATATCTCATCCTGAAACACCCCGATGCAATCCTGTTACCTATAATACCTAAACATATATACTAAGTGTGTCTAATAATAGACAACTTTAAATAAGCAGAGCAGTCATATGGGGGGATGGACCCGCATCAGTTCACCCGCCTGGGGCTCACCGACGCAGAATCGCTGATCTACTACGCAATAATCAAGCTCGGCACCGGCACTGTCAAGGACATCTCGAAGGAATGCGGATTCCACAGGACCAACATCTACGACGTGCTCGATACACTCAAGGAGAAAGGGCTTGTGACGTTCTTCAAAGAAGGCAAGGTCCAGAAGTTCCGGGCATCAGACCCGCACGTGCTCTACGACCTGCTAAACGAGAAGAAAGAGCTGTTGGACAAGATGCTTCCTGAACTTGACAAGCTCTTCAGGCAGACCATTGAGCCGGTGCAAGTCGACGTCTATAAAGGAGATGAAGGGATGAAGGCCGCGTTTCGGGACGTGCTCCGCGCAGGAAAACCGATCTATGGATTCGGGATACGGGGGCAGCTGCGTCAGAAGTTGCCGGAGTTCGCCACATCATGGCTGCGGGAAGCAGAGAAAAAGAAGATAGACTATTTCGCCATCTACACAGAGCGCAACCCGCCGCCAATGCCCCACGGGCACTTCAGATTCGTCTCAGCAGAGCTCGGGAGCCCTGTCGCGACGTTCATCTATGGCGACAAGATATTCATCAACATCTGGGAGCCTAGCCTGACAGCGATAGTTATCACCTCCAAGCTTGTCGCGCAGATGTACAAGAAGCACTTCGACCTGCTTTGGGGCCTCGCGAAAAAGTGATGCGAGACTAAAAGCCCGAAACCTGCCTTGGCCATAGTTCTGGAAATAATCCTGTCAGACATTTCATGAAGTAATTCGAGGTGGATTCAACGCCGCGTCTTGTTACAGTGGATCATATCGATCAAAAGGCTTGTCCCGGCGTCGATCTTGTCGTATCGACCACCATCTGAGAGCGCCCTGCGCCTATCTCTTGGGACCAGATACTTGACATTGCCGTCTTTGTCCTCGACCTCGATTCGGACCTCATAAGGCCGTGGTGACTCCATTAGTCTCTCATAATGGCGGATCTTGAATTCCAGGTAGGCACGCTCGAAGTCAGTCTCGGGCTTAGCTTCCACTACTTCTCTATGACCCTCTTGTTCGATGGATTCAACTCTTAGAGCGGACACATAATTCCATGCGAAAGTGTGCGCACCCATGTGAAACCTGCCCAGCATCTCTATGATCATCCCATTAGCGTCCAGAACGCAGACATCCCTTGAAGGAAGCCTGCGAGAGCTGTATCCTGGCGATGCTTCCCTGACAATCGAGCGGGCCATAAGAGCGTCTTCCTCGCTTCCAGCGTACGCGGAACAACCAAGGCCTGCGGCAAACGCCAGAGCGAGCAATATCTTGTTTGACATGAGGGTCTATAGATAGCCGGGGATTAAAAAGATGGGCCTGGTTGATCTTGGAGATCACTCTAATCTCTTCAGATATTCCTTCAATCCTGGATGGAGCGAAGTAGTGAAGTATTTCTCCACATCTTCTGGTTTAACCCACTTCAATTCCACAAACTTCTCCCCTGCCATGCCATGCCCGCTTCTGACGCTGCAAAGATAGTATATCGAGAGAAACTCTCTCTTCTCAGGATACGTCTTGGCGAAAACGATACCGCTTACATCCACATCATAACCGGTCTTGATCTTGATCTCGTGTTTGAGATAAAACTCCAAATCCTCGTCATAGGCTGGTCTTCCACCTGGAAAGGTCCAAGAGATCTCCTTGATGAACGGATCATTCTCCCTCTTGCCGATCAATATCTGATGAGCCTTTGGATCGTACACAATGCCAAGAACATTGACCAAGAAGACTCCCCTGTCAAATTGTGCCCAATCCATCAGATGGCACGATTGGGATTTGGTTATAAATCTTTTGTCGCTTAGATCCATCCAAACCACGAAACCTGCTATTATATCTGATCCAAGATGATCGCGCAATCAAACATGCCTGCCGGCCCGTCGCCCTTTGGAATCACCCTCGGAAGCTGAGTTGGTAAATAATAAGTCATAAGAGAATCTCCTCTCAAGTATGGGAAATCAGTCCCATCATCTAGCGGAACCCAAAACTCCTTATCGTCCTCACTTACCTTGAACTCATTCCACGCATGCAATCCAATGCTAACCTCTGGCCACTCAAACTTTCCAAGAATGCCGCCTTCACAAGCCCTTTGCCCTTCCATGAGGCGATTGCTCACTCCACCCACGCACAGAAGCCATCGTTTCAAAGTCTCTCTTTCAGTGCAGTTGCCTTCATATGATCCGGTATGGTCCAACCCATCAATAATCTGTTTCGCGGTCTTCCCCGGACCTGCTCTCCATTCATTTATTCTAGTATCTGAATACTCTAAAACAGATCTTATGTCCGATAATGAGTCGATCCTTTCTTTACCTATGACTTGCAACAGCAACTCCCCGTACCTTTGGAATAATACTGCTGAGTCGCCCACTAACTTCTTCTCCCATCTTAAACAGGTCTCTTCTGGCGAGTAAGTCTTCCTTACTGGGGTAACTCCCCCTAGATGATGAACCTCCGCATACCTAGTCGTAAATGTGTAACTCCCTCCATCAGAAGAAACGATATTGTCCAATGAGAAAAGACTTCCCTCAGAAGGAAAAACTGCCTTTGCGTTGTCTGGAACAGTCAATTCTGCTCGTATGTTCCTTGATCTGATCGGGAAATGCATCCTGATATTATCAGAATCCGGCCCTAACTTGATACCATAAAGACGACCATAATCGCGCACTACAAATGGCAATGACACCTGGGTGGTATCTGCATGAGAATATTTCATATCCATCCACTCTGCTATAACGATCTGGTTAAAAAGATCATGCTGAAATTCCTGCAGTATCAGATTATACCCGTGAATCGTCTCGCTTTGCCTAATTCTTCCTCCCTTCCTTCAGACTTATCTTCGCCATGACCATCTGATGCATGCGCTTGAGGAATTCGATTCTGTCTTCGAAGCGCATGATGTCCATCACACCTTGCAGGACTATCTTGAAGGCGAAGGGGCTTGGTATCTGGGTGTGGATCTCTTCGACTTGGATCTGGCCGTCCTCGATGCCTTTCAGGACCTCTTTGGCGCGCTTGATATCCATCAGGTCCTCGAGGACCTCTCTTCGCGCTTCCTTTAGGATGCAGAAATCCTTGCTGATGCGCTCTAAGGCTTTCATCAGGATCAT
The DNA here is from genome assembly GCA_038046365.1 of Nanobdellota archaeon. GTDB lineage: Archaea > Nanobdellota > Nanobdellia > Woesearchaeales > JAGWAF01 > JBBSWF01. Next base: position 2,574 of record JBBSWF010000076.1, on the reverse strand, counting down.
GCTCGAGACCTGCTGCTTGCCGACACTCTTCTTATTGCCCTTGTAATTGCGCAAGATCATCAAAGCCCGGGCAGCGCAGTGGCGGAAACGGCGCCGGAGGACTTCGGAGCTGTTGATCGCGTGCTCCATCACAAGATCGAGCTTCTCAGACTTGAGGATGTCAAACGCCTTCACCAGATTGACGCGATGCTTGGATGAAAGATAGAAACCGTTGTCGTTGATACCTATCTCCACATCCCTATTGTGGGCCTTTGAAATGACAAAAGCCATCGCTCTAGAGAGGCAATCGTTGACACGACGGCCAAAAAGAGTATGGAAGATTACTCTTGACCCGAGCTCTTCACCTTCATAATGTTCGACTAGGATGAATCTGTCCGTCGGCATCTTCTTGCAGTATCTGAACTGCTCATTGAAGTAGGTGTAGATAGCGACAGCGCCGTTGCGGTCCACATAGAGATAATGATTGATGAAGTCTATCAGGTCGGATTCTGACATCCCCTCATTGAACTTGTCGAACATGAGCCTCCTGAACCTTCCGATCTCTATGCCGAGGTCGTACGAGAGAGGCAGCATCTCGCTAAACCATGACGGAACAGTCGGCGGGCGGTTTGTGGTCGACGTGACCTGCGCCACCATGCCTCTTGCGAACTGAAACTGATAAGTGTGGCCGCCCAACAGGAAAGTGTCGCCTGGCTTGAGCTTCTCAAGGAATCCCTCATCAAGATGGCCGATGTGCTGGTCGCCGACCTTAACAGTTATGTAGGTCTCCTCGGGGATCGTCCCTATATTAGTCATGTAAGTGACCCTGCCCATCTTGCCCCTGCGGCCGACCATGCCATCGTTTCGCCAGATCTTGGCATAGATGTAACGGTCCTGCAACTCAGCGAACTCTCCGGCAAGATATGAGAGGACGTTCGCGAAATCCTCGCGCTTGAGGTCCTTGTAACAATAAGACTGCCTGACCAGATTGAACATCTCAATCTCAGACCAGACCTTGTCGAGCGCCATGCCATCGAGCTGCTGCGCGAGCACATCGAGACAGTTGGTGGGGATATGCACACGGTCGATCTTCTTCTCGAGCGCTGATTTGAGAAGGACGGCGCACTCGACTAGATCGTCACGGTCAAGGACGATGATGCGGCCCTTTGTGGTGTCGTGGAGCCGATGACCAGATCGCCCTATACGCTGTAGGGCCCTTGCGACTGATTTGGGCGAGCCCAGGCAGATGACCAGATCGATGAAACCGATGTCTATGCCTAATTCTAGAGATGTGGAGCAGACCACACACTTGAGCTCGCCTTTCCTGAGGCGATCCTCGATCGAGTGGCGGCTGGTCTTCGACAACGAGCCGTGATGAGCTCCGATGTTCTCGGCGTAGTCCTTTGGGAACATATCCTTCATCGTGTCCACGACACGCTCAGTGGCAGCACGGGTATTGGTGAAGATGAGAGTGGTGCGGTGCTCCTTGATAAGGTCGTGGATCAGGTTGTATAGCGCGCGGTTGCTATTCTCGAAGGTAGTGTCGATGAGGTCCGGGACCGGGCTGAGAACCTTGAGATCCATATCTTTGAGGAACTGGACGTCGATGATGACGCAAGGTCTTGGATCGAAAGACTTGACAAGAGGGACAAGCTTCGGGGCTTGGATAGCTCGTTCTCCTTCCTCTTCGGGATCGGTATCTGGGGATTGGGCCGGCGCTGACTGGCCTGATGTGATGTCAGAGATCATCACGTCTGACAATACTGGCTCCTGGCCTACTAGATAGGCGGCGATCTCCTCGAGCGGCGCAACTGTCGCCGAGAGACCGACACGCGCCATATGAGACGCCAGGGCCGCCATCCGCTCGACCGAGAGGGAGAGATGGACGCCTCTCTTGTTGTCTGCAATCGCGTGGATCTCGTCGATGACACACCATTCCACATCCTTGAGATGCGCGCTGAACTTGGTGGATGATAAAAGGATGGCAAGCGATTCTGGAGTGGTTATGAGGATGTGCGGAGGGCGCTTGAGCATCTGGACCCTCTCCTTCTGAGAAGTGTCGCCAGTCCTTGACGCGACACGTATCCCAAGAGGCTTGCCTGCTATCTCCTCGATCTCCTTTAGCGGGTTGATCAGGTTGACCTTGATGTCCTCATTGAGCGCCTTAAGCGGCGAAATATAGACACAATATATCTTGTCTTTTAGGATGCCCTTGTCAGCAGAATCGACAAGCTCGTTGAGTATAGAGAGGAAAGCAGTGAGCGTCTTTGTCGCGCCAGTAGGCGCAGAGATCAATGTGTTCTTCCTGCTGTGGATCTCCATCACGCCGAAGAGCTGCGGCAAGGAGTATGCCTTGAACTTGGACTGGAACCACGCCTTGACCCACGGGTGCAGTATGGCATCTAGCTCAGGGGGGGTGTTTGGCGATTCCTTGCGCTGGAAGACTTGTCCTGACATGAGGATGCACCTATATTAAAGGACACAAATAATTGATCTTAATAGTTGTGTCCTTTATATATAGTGGCGAAGACAGTCTCTACATTGTATAATTCCGAAATCAGTTCTCACTTCTGCAGTATATAGGTCGCTTTTCTG
>JBBSWF010000075.1:0-9107 GCA_038046365.1 Nanobdellota archaeon | reverse complement strand
CTACACCACCGGTGATCGCGCTTCGCGCTCAACACCGGTAGGAAAACCTATTTTAACCGTCAAGAATCACCAAAAATACGCGCATGAACAATTACAATACAAAGAAGCGACTGACATCTGGCGGAAGACCCTCTCTGTAATAGGTGATGATCTGGCTAAGCTGATGCGCGGAGCGTCATCACCATTCTTCGTCTTTGAAAACGAATCTGATAAGGACTATATGGGCAGTATCTCCACTAAGGCGCTACTTGAATCAGTATTCCAAAAATAAAGCAACTGCTTTACTTGCGCCTCGCATCTGCTTCTTGCGGGGCCATTAAGGAAATTGGCTAATCGCTTGGCAGGCTTTCCCCTTACAATTCAGCTATTTTTCGATAATTATTAATACTTGTAAGGGGATAAGCCGTTCATGGAGATCATCGAGAAAGAAGGGTACTTCTACCTGAAGCATTCTTATCGCGCCGGGAAGAAGGTCGTCACGAAGGAATCCTACCTCGGCAAGGAGATCCCGGCAGATATCGAGCGCAGGAAATCCGAACTCCTCCATAAATGCAAAAAAGAGCTGTATGAGAAGCTTGGCCGGATAAAGAACAACTTCGCGAAGACCTGGAAAAAATATCCTGATTCGGTGAAACGCGCCCTCCTGATCGACTTCTCGATAAGATTCACATACAACACAAACGCAATCGAAGGATCTACCATAACAGAAGAAGAAACCGAAGAGCTGCTGAGACGAAAGATATCCCCCAATCGGCCTATTGGTGACGTCCAAGAATCGATTCGGCACGCAGAGACTTTCCTATCAGCGATAAACGAGAATAAAGAACTGAGCGTGCCGCTGGTAAAAGCCTGGCACAAGAAGATATTCTCAGAATCCAAACCGGACATCGCCGGGGAGATCAGGGACTACAACGTCCGCGTCGGTGACTATCGTTGCCCTGACTGGCAAGACGTCGAACCCATGATGGGCGAATTCATCAGATGGTACGCTGGAGCCAATGAAACTGTCCACCCGGTCGAACTCGCAGCCAAAGCCCACTACAGATTTGAGAAGATACACCCATTTGGCGACGGAAACGGGCGCATCGGGCGGCTGATAATCAACTTCATACTCCACAAGAAAAAGTATCCCCTGATCGTGGTGGAGTACAAGAAACGCGAATCGTACTACACCGCGTTGAGACGGGAAGAGGCAGGATTCGTGAACTACTTCGTCAGGCGATATCTCAAGGTCCATGCCGAGCACCTATAGACAACTGCGCAGGTTATAGCCACTTAGGCGCAGTTGTCTATCTCGCTAACTGCGTACTATTATAGGTCACAAGTTGCGCAGTTATCGATATGAGAAGATCATAGCGCCGCGAACGCGTAGAACACATTGCCTATCAAGACGGTCGCGACGTAAGCCAGGAAGAAACTCGGCACGAAAGGAACACCCTCCTTGATCGTGACAGTGCTGAAATCCGCCTTCTTGAGAGCAGCGATCTGGGCGTGAGAGACCCCCAAATCCGCAGGACCGCAGACGCGCCTGCCGCGGATGAAAATGTCGCGCTGGATCCAGTCACCCTCCTCGAGCTTGCCGACGCCGATATCCTTGACAAAGCAAACCTTCTCGACAGACTTGGCAAAGATGTAGGTATAGAAAGTTACGACTGAAGTTATGGCGAGAACGATGAACGGAAACCTTATTGCATAATGCTCAAAGATGAACGCTGCAGCCAATAGGCACAGCGCGGCGATGAACACGAGCCGCCTTGCATGGATGACCTGAGGTCTTCGGATGAGCATGCGATACGAATCACGGACAGATGATCGTTTGACCACTGCAAGCTTCATGCTCCAGAGAGCTCCCCAAACCCCTCCAAACAAGAGGAGATTCATAAGAAACGCGCCTAGCAGCCTGTCTCCGCCAAAGAGCCCAAAGAAACCCTCTCCGCCAAATCCTAACCCGAATATCGCACCCATAGCCATCAACAGTTTGCTGTCTCCTCCGCCCCATTGACCGAGGTAGAACAGAGCGCTTGCAAGGACATACATCGCAAACAGGCCTAGAATTCCTTGAAGGATAAATGACCACTCCTTCACGCCTATACTATAGGCGGCACGTATCATCAAAGCGGCGGCGATGCCTGCGTAATTGCTCCAATCCGGGACCTCTCGCCAGCGCAGGTCAGCGACGCTGCCTATTATCACAAGGCCCAATCCGAGGCATAGAATCACTATAGGTATCATCCAATCACATCTCTTTTCGTAAACCTTGTCCCAACCAAACTATAATATAAAGGTTTGGCAATACTCTCGACGAAACAACCATCGGGGGATAGCAGTGGGAGTACTTTGGCCTATAAAGAAAAAAGAGCCTATCCGGCTAATCAAACAGAGGCTGCCAAGACATATAGCTATAGCTATCGATGTGTCAGACCAAGACGCGCCTACCCTCCAGGTCATGACAATACAGAAGCTAATCGAGCTCCAAATCCGGCTTGGCATACCAGTGATGACATTTAACATCCTGCCTTACCGGTCAGAAGCGCCCACAGACGCGCTAGTCGAAGCATTGGGCGCGCTAAACTCGTGGACATTCCTGACTGAAAACGACGTTAAAATATCAGTCCTTGGCAGATGGTACGACCTGCCTGAGCGCGTAGTCGATATGATCAAAGAAGTCATCCTGCGCACAAAAGACCACGAAGGACCTATCGTGAACATCGGAGTCAACTACGACGGCCAGGAAGAGCTAGTAGACGCGATGTCCAGAATAGCGAGGCAGGTCAAGGCGCAGAAAGTCGACCCTGAACGCATAACCAAAGAGACAGTCAAGATGAACCTCGACACTGCCCTATTGGCGGCGCCGGACTTGATAATCACAACAGGAAAGACATTCTCGCTTAGAGGATTCATGATCTGGGACTCATCTCATGCAAAGATATTCTTCTCAAACATATCGTGGAATGAATTCAAAAGAGACACGCTGCTAAAGGCGCTTGTGTTCTATCAGAACACACGGGCGGAGAATGGAAAGACAGTCAAGTCTGGGCCGGCGACTATTTGACGACTTCAAAAGGCGCGAGCTTCCCATCTTTTATAGTCTTGAGGTTAAACTCTGCCGAAGCAAGGTCGCCGAACTCGTTGAATGAGATATCTCCAGTGACTCCCTTGGATGAGGCCATCTTTTCCAGGCTGTCCTTGAGGCACTGACCATCTGATTTTGATGTGCACTCCTTGAGATTATCTACAATTATGCGCAAGGAGTCATAAGCCCTTGCCTGATATATCTCGGGAGCATCATTGAACCGGGCTTTGTAACTGCTGACAAACCGCGAGATATCCTGATCCGAAGATCCGGAATCGAACTTCTGAAGCGAGATGATGATGCCTTGCGCTGACGCGTCCTTGAAGACATCGCTTCCGACTATGGCGGTGCTGGCGAACATCTTCGAGGCCAGCCCTTCTTCAACTGACTGCTTAAGGAACAGCAACCCTTCTTTGGGATAGACTGCCAAGAACACTATCCTTGGATTGAGATTCTTGAGCTTTAACACTTGCGTCCTGTAATCTGTCTCGGCAGGATTGATCGCCTCGACGTCGACTATCGTGCCGCCCAACCTCTTGAACTCGGTCGCGAAAGCATCTTTCTCTGAGACCCCATAATCGTTATCTGAATAGACTATGCCTGCCTCATGCATCCCAAGGATATTGTAGACCAGATCCGCATTATACTTGCCCTCCAGGTCTGTTGATGGGAACAATCGGAATGAGTAGTCCTCTTTGATCGAATACTTAGGCGTTGCAGTGGCCACTCCGACCTGCACTATCTTGTCAGTGTCGGCCATCGGGATCAACGCAGTGCCGACGCCAGACCCCCACGTGACTATCGCAGGCACCTTGTGGAACTGGGTGATCGCCTGATAAGCGGTGATAGCCTCTTTAGGATTGCCCCCCTTGCTGTCCTCGAATACTAGATTTACATCAATGCCGTCTTTTTCTTTGATATCGTCGGCAGCGACTTCGAGAGCGTTTTTTATCCAGACCCCTTGATCAGAGCCGCTGCCAGTGAGAGGAAGGATGGCTCCAACCTCCACGACCGAGCTCTCTGTCTTAGGGGGCGGCAAGGTCGGTGAACATGATACCAAGAGAAGCAGAATCAAGGTGATCACAGCGCTTTTCGATAGAAATGATTCCATGGGCTGCTAGGCGTTGAATCGATATATAATATGCTTTCGATTCAGAAAATCCTATCCTACGCTCTTGCGATGGCAGTCTCTTTCTTCTGTTCAGCAGCGACAGCCATCGCCTGCCTGATGAGCGTGACCTCGAGCTCGAGGATCTTCTTCGTGAGCGGGTTGTCGGTGTTCAAGGAGTACAGCTTCGTCTTTCCGAAGGAGCGAGTGACTTTGACGAGCCCGAACCTCTCGATGCGAGGCCAGTGATTGAACAACGACGCCCGAGAGAGGCCCGCGCCTTCCGAGATGTCCTTCTTGCTGAAGTCAAGACCCTTGTTCTCGACGAGGAAATCGATTATCCTGAACAGTGGCATATCGCCGGTGAGACCTAATAATAGTGATTGATTTTCCATATACTCTTGGTTGAATCCAAAATATATAAATATTACCTTTGAACGTCTACCCAGATAGACTCATGGGCGATTGGACCGACGATGAGATCAAAGAAATGATCGAGTCTCTCAAGAAAGAAGGAGTCTTGATACCTAAGAAAACCAATTATGGCGAGCAGGTTTCAATAAACGTGGGCCTCAATGAACTTGTGATGAAGTACATCGAGGCGTTCTTGAAAAAGAGGGATTGGCCCAAATCGAATGAATAGGGGTTGTAAATGTCGACCCACTCACTTGCCGCGAAGATACTCCTCGATCCTCCTGCGGAAGCCAAAGACCCTGCCCAGGCTCTTTATCCTGGCCCGCTCGTATCTTTCGGCCACATCCGACCAATCGTTGCCGTTCTCTATCCTGGCCAATATATCGTCGAGCGAAAACCCCTCCCTCTGCAACTCATCGGCAGAGGGGTTTATCTGGGCATAGTCGATCTTGTTGATCAAAGGCGGCCGGAAATCAGGGGAGTATACCTCGAGGACATCGCCGTAAAGGACAGATGGTGCGCCTTGCTTCTTGGCATAGAACTCTGATATCCTGGATTTAGCATGGAGCCCGCTATGGTGGAAATCCTGGGCCAGCCAATCGGGGACTTCAAGGATGAAGACATCGAGGACATTCTTGCGAATCGCGTAACCGTATCTGCGGAATGTCGCGCCGATAGATCCGCCAGACCTGATCTCCAAGTCTATCGGTCGGATATCATCTGAGTGGCTGTCTACCATAAAGAAAGTGAGTGCGTAAGTCCTTGAGGCGCCTGAAGAATCTATAAGGTGTGATTCCCTCACTAGGTCATCATGGCGGATAACCTTCGCCCGGATCTCTCCGTACCTGCCTTCTAAGACATCGGTATGAAGGCGGTCAACAGTCGGGAAATGTTCCATCCTATCCATAAATCGCTCCCTTAAATGGCTCGTGTGATCTATAAAGAGGCGATTGATATGCTTGATTAAGGACGGCCGCCGCCTCATCAGTAGCATTAATGCCCCTCGGGCATGTTGCTTGTAACATGTAATTTATGCCATGTCGTTTAGCTTCTTGAACAAGAGCAGTTAATCTGTCATCCCCTTTTATACGACTATCCATACCTTCAATTGAAGAAAGTTCTAATTGAGAAGGTGTGTTAGTGATTTCGCGAACTGCAGATAGTATTTCTCCAACTTTTTGTTCTGGATGAGCACAATAAAAGAAACCATACGCTTTTCCATTTGAGATTTCTCTTTGGTTTGCCATGCTCTTATTATGGACGAACCAGTATTTAAACCTTTCGTTTTGTAACTCCCTTATAGTGGTTACAGATTTCGGTTATTCCCGACCGTGTCGTACATAGAGTTCGTGTTTGAGAAAGTTAGCGAATGCGCCAATAATCTGAGCTAGCCTTTTAAATGGGGTGTGGAATCTTGGGGAGATCACTATGACTTTTCTGTCCCACTATATTTAAAGGATGTTCGTGAAATCGATGATAAAAAGAAGGCTTTTTGAATCCTTTCTAGTTATCGGAAGGCATGGACGACAAGCTGCTGCTCGAGATCGCGAAACGGCCTTTTGACGGGCATTTCCGAAAAGGGATGCGCCGTGGCAGAGGCGAAAGAAGGGATTTCATAGTAGCCACACTGCGAAAGGCAGGGCTTGAGCCACATGAGGATAGATATGGGAATGTTTGGGTGGAATCAGGGAAGATCGGCAAGCACAGATTGCTGTCCTCACACATGGATGTCGACCCACGGACGATTAGGCACAGCAAGGGGATCCGCGTGCGAGACCATCCACGACATGGGAAGATTTACACAGGGATACTTGACAACGCAGTCGGATGTTACTTGAACCTAAAGCTCGCCACTACCAACAAGAGTGGGCGGAAGACACTGCACATATTCACCACGACTGAAGAGCCCGCGAAAACAAAAGGACGCGACAGCAAGATGAGCGCGGACAATGTGGTGAAGACATTACGGATGAGGAAGATAAAACCTTCAGTATGCGTGGCGATAGACGTCACCTACCCTGGACTGAAAGTGCCTGCGCGTCGTCTCGCAGAAATATGGGACGAGAATGAATATTCTGAACTCTTCGACTTAAAAGACGGGACACAGACCTATGTCGACGGGATAACCGGACGGACACGGCGAAAGGCGACCAATACTGCTCGGCAATTGATCAACCACTACAAGAAGAACGGCGGAAGACAATCCGTGCAGATGAGAGAACTATCCGGGTGGGATGAAGCGCAATCATACAGCAAGATAGCGCCGTCATTCGCCTACGGGCCTGTAGGATACGGCAAATTCGACGAGCCGAACCAGACACTGCCGAAGAAGCACTTGGCGACTGCGCTCAGATTCTTGAGAAGGATGACTGCGGCTTAAGATATCTCGATGATCAGCCGCCGTTTGCTCTCGGGACGGACAGATATCTCGTTCCCTATCTTGAGATCCATGAAGTCCGCGATCCTTTTGTTGATAGTCACTCCGACAGATGTCCCGACACGCGCGATCTTCGTCTTTGCGGACAGCCCCCACAATCCTCTCTTGCGGGCGGCTTCATCAATTTTGTCTGACGTCTCTTCGGTGAACAGTTCTTCCCCGCATTTTAGGCAGACCTGGGCTGGGAAGCAGCCAAGGCTCTCGCCGTACAGCTTGAAATCAACTTTCTTGTCGACGACTGTCCCTTTGCATTCATCACATATAGTACGTGCCATGGTCACTCCACAAACACTGTCTTTATCTTGTAGGTCTCCTCATCCAGCCTCTTGTAGGCGACCTTAAGGAAGGTGTATGACGCCAAGTAACCATCGGTCTGCTTGATCGTCGCTCCCTTCTGGATCGCCTCTTTGATCTGGTCCTTTGTTATCGCGTGCTGAGCCATCCTCTCTTTCGCGTGAACAGTCAGCAGCAGTTCCATCTATATCTATCCATAATAATCAATACTAATATATAAGATTTCCCTTCTGGGCAGGCAGGATACCGCAAGTCCGATGAGCCGGACCGGGCACTGCCGCAGAAGCACCTGGCGACGGCTCTGCGATTCTTGAGAATGATGACCGCGGTGGAGTGAACGTAATGCTTGCCCTATTGTTTAACAATCTCTGTCTGTATGCCAAACTTTTTAAGAAACCGGGAATCGATAGCGGTATGGGCGACGAGGATAGCCTGGATGATAAATCTCTCATAGCGGGTTATGGGGGCAGGGGCAGTCTGATTCCTTTCGACGGCTCTTTGCCTCAAGGGATGGAGGCATTGCGTCAGGCGAAGGTCTATGAGCAGAAATCACTAGAGAAGCTCGCAGCACACTTGGATGAGTGCGAATGGTTCTTCCAAAAGGCAGCAAGCTATCTCAGACCTTTGTTCAATGATGGTCTTCCGGCGTTGAGATGTCGAGTATCAAACAATAAAGACACTTCAATAGATTTTCTCATCTATCAAAAGGGGCCTGATGGTTGGTTCTATCGTATCCTCCATAGTTCATACCTCAATCCCCATGAAGGAGATATCGGCTTTTGGATGGGTGAGGGTCTCCCTAACTCGGAGACAATGTATGGCTTGCTCACCTCCCCTTCTAATCCCTTGCACAATGTCATCTTTTCTAGAGACAAAGGAGATGGGCAGGAAGACATACTCGTAAAGGTGGACCGGCTGATGACCTGGCAACAATATTCACAAAGGATGATCCACGACTATCAGGTTGATACACACGAATCATGGAAGGTCATCAAATTAATCAAGCAGATCACAATGCTGGGGAATTCGCTTCCTGGACTAGTAGAACGTTACAAGAGGGGCTACGAATCCGAAGACAAGATGTTGGAGGGATTGAAAGGCCCTTCATTGGACGTCTAGTCACTTCACAAACATGACATTCGGCATCTTCTGGAAGGCCTTGTCACCTGTCAAGAACTTGATTTTATGCTGTTGAGCGATGACGTATCCTAACGAATCGATGAACGACAGATCAGACCTGGTGTTAGCCAGGCGGAACCTTGAGGCCTCCTTGATGGCTTTAGGGTAGCTGGGGACGCAGTACTGCTCGAAACGATCGAAGAAGACATCGGCTTCATGGTCCAGGCCCTCTTTGATCAGGTGATAATATACCTCATAAAGATTCATCATGGTGGTCATCACCTTGACTCGGGACGCATAAGGCCTGTACGATTCCTGGCCCTTGACGATGCAGAACAAAGCGTAGGAATCAAAGAACAATTCCTTAGCGCCATCCTTCGCGGGATTCATCCTTGAACTCCTGCGGCGAAGATCTCAGATTGGGTGCAATCCCAAATATATCTGTGACATCATCGCTTCTCTTGGCTGAAACTTTAGTATTTAGCATAAACCTGATAATCTCTGATGAGCTGTTTAATACTTTCCTGTTGTTACTGTGGAACCGAGGCCTCACTGCGCTCCACGGGCAGGAACCCCTGCCGGCGTCGGCCCCATCCTTTTTTAAGCAAGAGAGAACTTTGAACAATTCGGTTTTTGACAAAATGATCTATTTCTGATGTCTA
>JBBSWF010000074.1:0-13115 GCA_038046365.1 Nanobdellota archaeon | reverse complement strand
ACGAAAATCAGAACAAACGAAATGTAGTCAATAAAATGCGTTCAGAAGTCAGGGAATGAGAATGATTTCTCAATTGCCTCAATAAGGTCTGCTTGAATTAATTGGTGGGCAATTATTTTTACAGGATCGGTTCCTTCAAATCTTACAAGTTTTATTTCGATTTGAGGATTGTGGTATGTTGGATTTTTAGCAAAGAACAATAGGGCAGAATTCTTGATTTTTATAGAGCCATTCATCGTTGCTAACTTAGTGCTTACTAAAAAATCTTCTAATGAATGTGACTTGAAATAATCTCCTTGTTTTCTTAAACTCAAATAAGATTTTATTTTCTCAATATCAATATCTGCTGTCTTTGCATCACTAGGACTTTCGTCAAAACATAATATTTGTTTGTGCCTAAGGAAATCTACGATTTGATTTCCTTCAATTCTCTTTAATGTACTTCCAACTTTAGCCCATAATATTCCTTGAAAAGTGTGAAAAGAATTATCTATTGCTCGCTGGATGATTATAGCAATTACTTTTTTAGAATCGATTTCGTGAACTTCAATAGATGGTAAAATCGGCGGTGAAACTGCTTGTGCAGAAGATGAAATCTTTTGTTGAATCTCATCAAGATTTCCAGAAACTCCAATAACCTCTTTATTTTTTGTTACACCTAAAATTATCACTCCACCATATGTGTTTGCAAATCCGCACATTAATTCAGAAATCTTTTGAGAGCTATGAAAGGATTCTTTAAACTCTACTTCTTGAGTTTCTCCTGAGTCAATTACTTGTTTTATTTTGTCAGTGTCCATTATTATCATCAAATACTATTAATCTAGTGTGATAGTAATTGATAGTATTTATAAATATTGCTTCTGGATGAGATTTATCGGATTAAATCAAATAACTATCAATTAAATAATAGTAATTCGATAGTAATTAATAGTATTGCGATAGTAACCAAAAAATAAATTACTTCAACAAATTAAAGTAACTTTAAGATAGTTTAAGTAAACTTAAAGTAAAATCTCGCTAGACTTGACATGTCCATTGTCTTTATTCGTGTAGACTTGACTTTGGCTGTAACTACTGTCCAGTCCGATTATGAAAAAGTGCGGACATTACTGATTCGCATATATGTGCAAAAAATACACGCGAAGCTAATTCCTTCGTTTTTGGAACATCGTACTGAGTAGAGACAACGGACACATTCTTTTCTGATAAAATAATATAAAGAAAAAAACAGAACAATATATTTCATGAGAGAGCAGACTGTAAAAATAATTCAAAAAGGATTAGTGAATTTCCCTCGAGACTGGGCATGTAATGTTACTACTAAAGACTCCTGTAGCTCAAAAAACAGGGAAGAGAGACACAATATAATTTTAGAAAAACAAAAACACAGTCCCTCCCCCGTTTTCAACATCACAGAACTAATTAGTAGTAAATTGACGCATCATTTATAGAAACAAAAAAACATAGAAAAAAGAAGTGAGTAGTTCATAGTAGTTGTAAGTATATTAGATAGATATATCTCTATCATTTCTTCTTTTTCTTTGGTATATTCCAGTATGGACTTTTGCATGTTGGACAGATGATTGGATCTTCTTTTATCTTTATTCTTGGTATCCATTCGTGTTTGCATCGTTCACAGCGAAATCCTGGAACTTTAACAGTTATCCTTGCCATAGTGAGTAAGAAAGCGTGTCTCTTATATAAAACTTCTCATAAAAGTAATACTTTTATAAGTAAGAAACGACAAGATTTATATACAAAATAGCCTTTCTAAAGGTATACTTATACGAGTAAAAAATAAGGTTACAAAAATGGAAATTCAAGACGAAAATCGACCAAACTGTCCAGTCTGCAATAGCAGTAAAACTCGAAAGGACAGCGTAAGAAAAACATTGCTTTGCGATAAGCAAAGATGGTTTTGCAAAGATTGTGGAAAACGTTGGGTTAATTCTCCTATCAGAAATATCAAGGGAGACCCTAAAACGGTGGTCACAGTTATGGACTTGTACATGAAAGGAGTTAGCTATCGTTCAATTGCAGACCACTTAAAGCAAATCTATGGGCTTGAAGTGAGTCATATTACAGTCTTAAATTGGGTTAATACTTATTTGACAAAGATTACTGAGTATGTCAAGTCTATGCAACCTCAAGTCGGAGATTACTGGCTTGCTGATGAGCAATTCATTAAAGTAAAAGGCAACCAACAGTATGTTTGGAATGTACTTGACAACAAAACAAGATTCTTGCTAGCAAGCAATGCAAGCAAAACAAGAAATTATGAAGATGCAAGAAGAACATTCAAACGAGCAAAGAAAGTTGCAGGCAAGAAAGCCAAGACAGTGGTCACAGACGGCTCATTCAACTATTCAAAAGCAGTCCGTAAAGAATTTGCAACTTATCAAAATCCTAAACCTCACAAGCGTTATGTTTCATTAAGACAGAAGACAGGAAACAACAATAAAATTGAACGGTTCCATGAAACATTCAGGCAGAGAGATAAAGTAATGCGTGGATTCAAAGGAAACCAAAATCAATACGCAGAGAATTTTCAAACATATTACAACTTTGTACGAAAACATTCAAAGATTGGAATGACTCCTGCACAAAAAGCAAAAATAGATCAAAAAGCAGACTGGAAAGAACTTCTCACTAAAGCAATGCAAAGTCCAGTGCCTGAAAGTCAAACAAGACTAGTGTAAATCACTAGACTCATGTCAAGTCTATTGAGCATTTTACGTTTGAAAATAGGTCGGACTTGACAAGCAAATTCTCAAAAAACAAGCAGTGGACAGATTTTTTCTTGAAAGTTTGACAATGGACTTTTAAGACTGGACATATTTTAACACTGGTCTGATAAACCTAAATGAAATACTATTTTTGAATATCTTGGTGCGAGATTTTATGATTTCTCACTGTTAGAATCTCTGTTGGTTTCAATTTTTAGAGACTGTGTATGAGACTGGGCTTCAAAATTGTCCACTCCCATTTTTAGCCTGTTAGAAAGACTGTTTACACCAAAAATAGAATATGATTTTTTCCAAATTTAGACTACTGGCTTGACTACAGGCTTCGATTTAGAAATCAATTCAGGCGGTTAGTTAGGCGGTTAGCTCCAATTTAAGATTTACCACTACAGGCTTCACTACAGGCTTCAATTTTACTGTATGAACTTTTTAGCTATTTTGCCTACAGGTCTGCCTACTGGTTTCAAAAAAGCGAGAAAAAGTAAGAATACTAAGAACATCCGCTATTTAACGGATAAGATTGACATCCACAGGGTGACCAATACGGTTCCTCCACGACCTTTTTAAACTTCGGGCGGAAAAAATCAAGTGGGATGGTCACTGACATCATTATAAAGGGCGCGCGGGAGCATAATCTCAAGAATATCTCGCTGACCCTGCCAAGGGACAAGTTCATTGTCATAACAGGCCTCTCTGGCAGCGGCAAGTCGACCTTGGCTTTTGACACGCTCTATGCAGAAGGCCAGAGAAGATACGTCGAATCTCTCTCATCTTACGCAAGGCAATTCCTCGGCTTGATGGACAAGCCAGATGTGGATTCCATCGAGGGCCTCTCGCCGGCGATCTCTATCGAGCAGAAGACGACGAGCAAGAACCCCCGCTCCACCGTCGGCACAGTGACTGAGGTATATGATTACCTGCGCCTGTTATTCGCCCGCATAGGAGTCATCCACTGTCCGAAGTGCCATAAGGAGATCACGGGCCAGACTCCGGATCAGATCACCGATAACATCATCGCCAGGTTCAAAGCCCAGAAGCTCCACATCCTGGCGCCGATCATCCGCAAGAAGAAAGGCACTTACGAGAAGGTCATCGAAGAGATAAAAGAGAAGGGCTTCGCAAGAGCCAGAGTTAACGGAGACATCATCGAAAGCAGCGATAAGGTCACGCTCGACCGTTACAAGCAGCATAACATCGAGATAGTAATCGACAGATTTCAATCTCCAGAACGCTCCCGCCTGCAGGAGGCTGTCGAGTCAGCCCTCAGGGAAGGCAAAGGCCTATTGATTGTCCTGGACGAGAAGAACAACGAGCATATCTTCTCGGCCCTGACCGCCTGTCCGCAGTGTGATATCAGTTTTGAAGAGGTCCAGCCGAGACTTTTCTCGTTTAACAGCCCGTTCGGCGCGTGTCCGGCCTGCCATGGGCTTGGCATCAAGCAGGATTTTGACCCGGATCTTGTGATGCCTGACAAGTCAAAGGCAGTCATAGATGGAGGCGTCGCATGCTGGGGCAATCATGTAGATGGTTGGAGGTATCAGCAGATAGGTTCTGTCGCCAAGCATTTCCGCATCGACATCACTAAGCCCATCTCCCACCTCACTAAAGAGCAGCTCGACATCATTCTCTATGGCACGACTGAGAAGATAAAGTACTCCTACGTCTCATACAGCCGTGAAGGATCTTTCAACACGACCGGTGGCTGGGAAGGCATCATCCCTCAGCTCGAGCGTCTCTACCGTGATACTGAGTCTGACTGGCGCAGGGAAGAGCTCGAGAGGTTCATGAGGGTCAGCCCTTGCCCTGCTTGCAGAGGTCGCCGCCTCAAGCCAGAAGCCTTGAGCGTCAAGATCGCGGACCATTCCATAATCGGTGTCACCGAACTCTCAATAAAAAGATCCTTGGAGTTCTTCAGGGGTTTGAGGCTCTCAGAGACACAGGCTTTCATCGCCAAGACGGTCATAAAGGAGATACTCTCACGCCTCACGTTCCTCGAGAATGTCGGCCTGGGATATCTCACTCTTGCCCGCAATGCAGGCACGCTCTCAGGCGGCGAGGCTCAGCGCATCAGGCTCGCCACGCAAATCGGCGCCAACTTGATGGGCGTCATGTACATCCTAGATGAGCCGTCGATCGGCCTCCATCAGAGAGACAACGCGAAACTCATCGAGACTCTCCATCGGTTGAGGGATCTCGGCAACACGCTCATTGTCGTCGAGCACGACGCTGACACTATCGCCAACGCGGATTGGATAGTCGACATGGGACCTGGCGCAGGGATCTACGGCGGTAAGATAGTGGCACAGGGCACGCCAAAGGCGATCGAGAAGTGCAAGGATTCTCTGACTGGCCAGTATATGTCCGGCAAGTTATCTATACCGACCCCCAAGTCAAGGAGGAAGGCGGATAAGTTCATCACGATCAAAGGTGCTAGTGAGAATAATCTTAAGGATATCGATGTCGCGTTCCCAGTCGGGGTATTCACCTGCATCACAGGAGTCTCCGGGTCAGGGAAGTCCACATTGGTCAACGAGATCCTCCATAAAGCTTTGATGAAGCGCCTGCATGATTCAAAGGAGCAACCAGGCAAGCACAAGGGCCTGACTATAGATAAGGATGTGCAGTCAGTCATCGTCATTGACCAGTCCCCTATCGGCCGCACTCCAAGATCCAATCCTGCCACGTACACCAAGCTGTTCGATGAGATCCGCAAGCTCTTCGCCGCGACAAAAGAATCCAAGCTCAGGGGATACAAAGAGGGAAGGTTCAGCTTCAATGTCAAGGGTGGCCGCTGTGAGAAGTGCCAGGGTGATGGCGTGATCAAGATAGAGATGAACTTCCTCCCTGATGTTTACATTAAGTGTGAGGAGTGCAAGGGCGCAAGGTACAATCGTGAGACTCTCGCTGTCACTTTCAAGGGTAAGCATATCGCCGAGGTCCTTGATATGTCGGTTGATGAAGCCCTTGCGTTCTTCGAAGCAGTCCCATCCATCAGTCGAAAGCTCCAGACACTCACAGACGTCGGCCTCACATACATCAAGCTCGGCCAATCATCGACTACTCTCAGCGGCGGCGAGGCGCAGCGCATCAAGCTCACAAGAGAGCTCGCTAAATCATCTAGAGGCCACACCGTATATATCCTCGATGAGCCCACGACTGGCCTTCACTTCGATGACGTCAAGAAGCTCCTGTCTGTCCTCGACAGGCTTGTGGAGAAGGAGAACACGATAATCGTCATCGAGCATAACCTGGATGTCATCAAGACTGCCGACCACATAATCGATCTCGGTCCGGAGGGTGGGGACGCTGGTGGAAAGATCATCGCGCAAGGCACGCCTGAGCAGGTCGCGAAGGACAGCAAGAGCCACACGGGATTGTTCTTGAGGAAAGTGCTTGAGTGAAGCCAAGAAAAGGTTTAAGTAATGTGCCGGAATCCTCGCCCGATGGCAGAACTCAACATCAGAGATACGACTATAACGACAAGGCCAATCTCTCGCATGGCTTTCTTTGAGGGCATCAGGCTGGCGGGATGCCTCGAGCGAGGCTGGTTCGAAGCTAACCGTCTCACCCATATAGAGATCATAAGACGCCTGCAAGACATTATTCCCGGATACATCGATTCGACAGCGAAGCCATCAAAACATCAGGTTCCGAACCTCTTCTACTCGACATGTTTCGATATCCCCTTGTCAGGAGGTCGCGTCAATGTCACAGTACAATTGGTGGATGACCTAAAAGAGCTCTTGCGCGGAGAGAGGAATATCACAAGGACTGGCCTTGCCCATGAGAAAGGCATGCAGGAATCCCTCGAGAAGCTATGCTCAGAGCTTGACCGTGAGACAGGGACTGCCATAGAAGCGAGGTATATCCCTTCGCCAGACCTGCGGCTCGGCGGCCCATCGATGGGATTTGGTCAGGAGGAGAACAACTGCATCGCGCGAAAAGCGCTGGGATGCACGGTGAACACGCTATGTCGTGGGGAGGCGCTGACTCCCGAATCATCATACGCATACGACAGATACCACACGCTGTACGGCCCAATCGCTGATCGATATCCTATTGTCTGCAACATCGGAGGACTCCAGGCCAGGCTCAAGCACCCGACGCTTGAGCGGATGAGATGCTCGGAGCAGAGTGTCAGCGGGTTTATGACGTGGTTGAGAGACTGTGCGCCAGAGGCCAACCACGTCGCGATGATGCTGGCCTTAGCCGTTGAGCAGAACGAGAAGCTTGGATATGTGCAGGAGGAATGCCAGAAGGGCAATCTCGGAGATAAGACCCTGCAGAGCATCACTAAGGTTAGAGACCTGTACTTCCAGGAAGCGAAGTTAGCCTTTGACAGCCTGCGTCCGCCCCAGAATGACCGCATGATGTATCTTGCGGATTGAAGCCTCCAGCCCGGCGCCATCAGGACTGAATAGGCAGGATTCCTGTTAAAGTCAATAGAGTAGGTTCAGTGGATAAGCATGACTTTTAGTCCGTCGACATTTTTGAAACCTGCGTCCATTGTCACTAACGGAAGGCCGTGCGTGATGCAGATCGCTGCGATGAATATATCCGGTTTTCCGATTAGCCTGCCTTTGGCTCGCATGGATTTTTCAAGGTCTACGCTTCGGAACGCGGCCTCAGAATCGAAAGGTAGGATCTCAATGCCATGGAAGAATGGTGATACCGACTGGCGTTGTTTCTCGGTGAGTCCAATGAAGACTTCATTGATGCTTATGGATGTGGTGCTAAACGATTCCTCGCCGAACCTTTTTCTTAAGAGCTCTCCGCTCGATGACCCCGAGATCAGGGAGATTATGACTGATGAATCAAGGACCGCCATTTTTCCTCTTTATTATTTCGAATTTCTTTTGTCGTGACTTGAGTTCCAAATCGACATCGTTCCTTCGATCGCGTACCCGTCGGATCATTTCCTCAGCCTCGCGCTCGCTCATCTTCAGGATCCCGAAGAAATCCGCTATCGGGCGTGACTTCTCCCTGCCGACTCTGAGTATGACCTCGCTAAAAGACTCATCACCGTGCTTGAGCCGCTTGAGGGTATCGTAGGCGTCCTCAGTTATGGTGAGGGATTTGATGGTCATGAGTGCCCTTAAGGGTACACTTATATATAAATCTTAAGTATGTTCTAGTCATGATGGTCTTATCCATCGCTCTCGCTAGTTGCGCCCCGATGCAGAACATCGGCGGCCCGGATCAGGGACTCCAGCCGACTGATTCCCAACAGGAAGCGCTTCCCGCTGACCGCCAGCAGATGATGGCAGAGCGGATGAAACCGATGATCGATGCCTGCAAGGGAAAGGCTGAAGGCGACGCCTGTACCGTGACGAGCCAGCGTGGCGAGCGGCAAGGCACTTGCGGCACCCAGAAGGACCAGTTCCTGTGCGTGATGCAGCGCCCTCAAGGGATGCAAGGTCCGCCGCAAGGTGTTCCCCGATAGGAGTCTATTCTTGTTTTATTTTGTCCAGGATCGTCACCTATTGTATACAACCCCAATCTTCAAAAACACCCCTTATATCTAGAGGTCATGCCACTAGAGACTTTCCTCAAATATGAAGGTATTGATCCGTCCACTTCAGCCTTGTTCATCGATGCCAATTCTCTCCATCAGGCCCACCCTTCTGAAGTAGGATATCTTAGGCTGCATATCACTTCAGGGGTCCGGGAGGAGTTCAGGCAGTGGGAGGTCTACCAAAGCCACGACCAGACCCAAAACCAGTTCTCCGAGGCGCTCATGAAGGCTTGCCTGGAAGAGACCACGCGCAAGTTGTTCACCAACCGGATCTACCAGAACGCGATGAGGTTCGATATCAGTCTCGCAGTAGTCAAGGAGATCGAGAAGTACGGGCTTATTGTCAATGATCGAAAAGAGATAGACCCATTGGTCGCCGCTGCTGCCAGGTTCAACGCAAAGCGTCTCGCCGCCGAGGCCGCAAGAAAGTATCTCCCGGTCTGGGAACCGACGCAAAACAAGGTCTGGCGCCACAAGCAGATCGATGTCGCAGTCGGCTATGCTGATCTAAAGTATTCTCGCCGTATTGCTAAACAGGGTCTTGACTCGAACTCTGGTTACTCATTCACAAGGATAGCCCGGATAAAGAATATCAGCCGCCATGTGGGTTACTTGTTTGATAGTTTCTGTGAGGACCCGAAGAAAGCCGGTAAGAATGTCGATGCTAATTTGGTTGAGAATGATGTCGACCAGCGTCTATTGACTACTGCTCGGGTTTTCAATAACCGGCGCGACAGGAAAGAAAGCCGTATGAAGGTCATCATTTCGGAGGATATAGACCTTATCGAGATGATGGCGGACCTTAGTTTCATGTCTCCGAATCTGCTACGCAATGTTCGGATTGTCCGGCCGAGGAGACGAAACTAATAGCAATCACATTGATTAATGAACTATAGTAAAGGACACAAATAATTGATAAATATAGTTGTGTCCTTTAGATATAGTGGCGGAGATTAATAACTCAGTTATTTTTGTCCGCCACTATATATGATGCGATTTGTTATCCGGATAAGGTATTTATAGACATTACCAGTCATCTAAGATATGCCTGTCGATCTCCATCCCATCCCTTCGCGTCCTGGCTGTTATTTCTTCAAGGACTCACAGGGAAAGATTATCTACATCGGCAAGGCCAAGGACTTGAAGAAGAGAGTCGGTTCTTACTTCAATCGCCCGCCTGACAACGGCAAGACCGCGGAGCTCATAAGGCGCATAGAGTCTGTCGAGTTCATTGTAGTTGATACCGAGACCGAGGCGCTTCTCCTTGAAGCCAGGCTCATCCGTCAGCATCGCCCTCAGTACAACATCGATCTCAAGGACAGCGAGCGCTACGCTTACATCCTTGTGACTGACGAGTCGTTCCCGAGAGTCATGACAGCGAGGGGAAGGCAGCGCAAAGGCCGTTGGTTCGGTCCGTTTGTCGACGGCGCGTACAGACGTTCGCTAATCCGTACTGTCACGATGCTTGCCAAGCTAAGAACTTGCCAGACCCTCCCTAAGAGGGCTTGCCTCCAGTATCATATAGGGCATTGCACAGCGCCTTGTGTACACAAATCATCCAAAGAGGATTACACAGAACAGGTCGAACTTGCGGTCAAGCTGCTCGAAGGCAAGACTGAGTCAGTCATCGCTAGATTGATGGAAGATATGGCTCAGGCTTCGAAGGATCTCAAGTTCGAGCGCGCCAAAGAACTCAGAGACCATCTGGAGATCCTCTCAAGGAAAGCTGACCGACAGAAGATCGAGTCCAAGTCCGCGATGGATCAGGACATCATCGTTCCGGTCAAGGACAATGACACTCTCCTCATCCAGATCTTCCACGTCAAGAAAGGTGTACTATTGGGCAAGAAGGAGTTCCGTCTTGATCCAGACGCTGATATGACTGAGTTCTTGATGCAGTTCTACACCGGCCATGAGATCCCGGATGAGATAGTGATGGAATCCCTCCCCGAAGAAGCGGCGCTGATAGAAGCGACGCTCTCCAGGGTGAAGGAAGGCCCGGTCAGGTTCATCATCCCATCTAAAGGCAGGAACAAGGAGCTCCTTGATCTTGTCCGCACCAATGCACTTATCCAGCTCGGTGCTGGGGACATCGGCTGCAAAGACCTGCAGGACGCCCTCGATCTCAAGGATTATCCCCGATCTATCGAATGTTTCGATATCTCTCACTTGTCAGGCAAGCAGACTGTGGCCAGCATGGTGAAGCTCATCGAGGGCAAGCCTAAGAAGAGCGACTACCGCAAGTTCCGCATAAAGACAGTTGAAGGCATCGATGATTTCAAGTCGATGCGAGAAGTGGTCTGGAGAAGATACAAGCGCCTTATGGAAGATAAGAGCCCCATGCCAGACCTCATCGTCATCGACGGCGGCGCAGGCCAGCTCTCTGCTGCGATGGAATCACTCGCCCATCTCAATATCTCGATCCCGATCATCGGCCTTGCCAAGAGGCTCGAAGAGATCTACATTCCAGGAAAAGATGCCCCGATCCGCCTTGACTCGAAGCGCGAGGCGCTCAAGCTCTTGCAGAGAGCCAGGGATGAGGCGCACAGGTTTGCGGTGGAGTATCATAGGTTATTGCGGAGGAAGAACACTGATTTATAGGATCGGGATAGTCAGTTATTATTTATTGAGGTAGTCAATGGAAGACTGAGAAGAAAGCCACTCCGAAAAAATTCAGGACCTGCCCCAATTCGGAATTGGTTCATGAGCGGGCATTGATTTTCCGTGATTGATAAATCCAGTATCCAGCAGATAATAACCCTAGAAGAGTAATAAAATATCCGAGCCAGTCCACCCATATCAATCCATAATCGAATCGTATCGTGTGTTTCCCTGCAGGCACGTCCACTTCCATGAGCCCCATCGCGCCTTTATTTATCGTCAGTGATTTTCCGTCGATGGTGGCCTTCCAGTTGGGCCACTCGCGCACCTTGAAGAAGAGGACGCCTCCTTTCTCTGAAGATGTTTTCGTGAAAGCGTTCAGTGTGCTGTAATTGGTCTGCGATAGCGTCCCGTTCGGGAAGGATAAGTAAGAGTGGTCCCAGGGGGTCTCATAGATCGCCCCGTTCTTGAGCCCGCTTAACAGATCGAATTGAACAGGGATCGCTCCGTTTAGGCGATTGATCAGCCACGGCGAATAAGCCCAGACGTATTGCACGTTCATCTTCCAAAGGATTTGTTGGAGTTCTAGATTAGACATTTTTAAGACATTGATTCCGAACAGATGGTTATCATACATGAGGGAGTAGTCATCTTTGGTGTACCAGAAATCGCTGTTGCCAAGGAATTCCTTGTCTGAATATGCTGCGGACAGTGCCCACGGTTGTGTAAGATTTAGTGCGTGGTTCGCGTGGAAATAGGTGTTCTCGGCGATTATCCTCCCTTGCGCGCGGTCCATGATTTTATAGATTGGTACGAGTATGTTCTCCACTTCTTTGCCAGTGTGTATCTGGTCCGACAATCTCAGGTCGATCATGTAGAACTTGTATAATAAAAATATTATCAATATGGCGCCTACGGCTGAGATGATTAGCTGGCGCTTGGTTGCCTTGGTCTTCAGGCCTCCAAAGAATAGCATCACGACGCATAATATCCCATATGTCCTCAGCTCATACATTACTCTGTCTAGCGTGAAGTAACTGAAGTAGATGAAGTCCGGGAAAAAGTAGGCTAGAGCCATAACCGCGATTATGGATATTGGGATCCAGGAGATCAATCGCATCTCCTTGCGTTTGTTGAATGACAGGATCACGACGGAGACTATCATCAGGATTATGAATCTCAATTGTGATGTGGCCAGCTTGATCAGAGCGCCGGCGATATTGTTTTCGGAGATTATTTGTCCGCCGATTCCTGGAGGGTTGAAGTACCCTGATTTTGAGAGGGCAGGTATCAGCCAGAATGAGATTATCCCAAGGAATATTAGCGGATAATAGAGCAGGATTTTCCAGTGTTCTTTGATCTCTTTCCAATAAAGGATGCTTATTGGCACTCCAGCGAGAGGTAACCATAATGCGGATCCGGGGTGGGTGAGGAAGTAGATCGCAGTCACCATGCTTGTCGTCGCGATCCTCTTAGGAGTCACTTTTTCTAGCATCCATATGACACACATTATAGTCAACAAGGATAGCCCGGTGGCGGTGCTGTTGATGAATCCGGTTATCACAAAGTGCAGGCCATACCCTCCCCACATCTGTCCTCCTGGCTCAAGGAGTAGCAGAGCATACGCCACAGCCCCTGCCAGAGGGTATCCGAACCTTCGTAGGAAGAAGTAAGCCGCTATGGGAAGCATCAGGAATCCGAGTACCATCATCACCTTGAAAGCGATCTCAAAAGGCAAGAACAATGCGAGGAACAGCGTCAAGTAAGCATGCACCACCCCATACCTTTGGAACCTAGCCAGACCTGCTTGTCCGTGTGCGCACCAGGCTGTCGGCACCGACCATTGCTCCGAATCATATATGCACTTTATCGCACTGTAATGGACTCCGATATCCGAATTGATCGGCGGTCCTGAATGGAACAAAGGCCCCACTAAAGGGACGAATGCCAACGAAGATAACACGATGATTAGAGAACTCAAACGGATACGATTTCCCCATATGGCCAGGGTTAGGTTTCCATCCAAAAATGAACGTTCTTCAATAGAACCCGATTTCATTTTAGCAACTTCCAAATCCCTATTACAACAAATGTCAGTACAAATAAGATTGAAACTGAGTAGATGGTCATATATTTTCCAAGTTCCACCTCGTTCCTTATCCGATTCTCTTCTTTAAATCTGAACTCGTCAAAAATTGTGTCAATTGCGAGCGCCCACCCCCGGTGAGTCACGATGTCGCTGTTGCTCTTCG
>JBBSWF010000073.1:0-3467 GCA_038046365.1 Nanobdellota archaeon | reverse complement strand
GTCAGAAGAAAGCGCCATTTAAAGCCGAAATCACGGACAAACCAGATAGTCTCGTCTGAAACAAGGCTGCGGAAAAACTCTGGCCGAGTTCGCGGAAAACCCTGGAAAAACTCAGACCGGACAGCAAACATCCAAGGCAGACCTGACCATGCAATCAAGGCGGAAACCGCGGGCTTCGGACAACCTGTTGGTGAGGCCCACCAAAACGACCGCATCATGCTTGCGGGCGGCCCTGCTGATAGTCTCAACCACCTGGGAAAACATGAAACAAGCGTCATTCTCATCAAGGGACTGATCATAGAAAAGACCATCTAGGTCAGAGATGATGAAAATCTTGGCCCGGGTCTGCGAAGCTGCGGCATCGAGCTTTGAGACTATGGCCATAAGCTGATCTGCAGTGAAGGGGCGGGCGACCATGATACGGCGGAGATCAAGATCGGTATGCTTATGGTAGTTATCCTTGATGAATAACGGATTGAACGTGTTCGCGGAATCGATGTACAAGACCTTCGATCGGGACTGAAGCTTCACAGCCATTGAGATAAGAAGCGTTGAGACCGTCGCTTTGTCACCCTGGAGGGCCAGGACCTTTCCGGACTGATGTTCCAAGTCGAGCATGGGACCACTTGCGGGAAGCATGAATAAATAAGTGGCGGAGGCGTGTCCAGTGGTGCGGACGCGAGTCGCGCCAGCTTTAAGACTATCTGCCACTTAAAGGGAAGGATGAAATCAAAGGCCCAACTGGATCCGGCGCCATGGACAGAAACAGACGAGCGTTTCTACGCCGAGATACTCCTTGAGGCCAATCGAACTAAAGTCCCACTAATTCGCAACCCACTAACCCTTGAACAAGGTTATCAAATAGTCAAGGAATCCATGAACTCGCTATCCGAACTCACAGGACAGGATTGCCATGAGACAAAAACCATGCATAGCAATCCGCATTACCGAACCGAGTTCTTCCTCACCCTCTCGGGATCACAATTAAGGCATATCGGAAAGAAAGAATACCATATAGAAGGGGATTGTCTCAAGTTATACAGGATATCACCAAATTACAGCGTGCAAAATGGAGTCGCCGAACTTGAAACACTTGCCTTGGACAAGGAGACCCGAACGCTGTCCTTTGGGTGGGCAGGAAAGGTAGTGCTTGAAACACCAGACCACCAATTCCTTGAAACGACAATTAACCCGTTTAAAGCACAGATTAGGATACGACCCGGATGCTTGGAAACACTATGGGCCGAAGAGAGGGAGTTGGCGAGAAACGAAGCTGAGGGAATGTATGCTAACAAGGATAACTATCTAGCAAGCATACTTACTGAGGAATACTTGGATAGATGGCATTTGGAGGCGGGACCAACAATCCGATATCGTCCGCATCATACACCAGTGTCAGAGGACACCGCGAAGCTATGGGCTTCTGAGACTGTATCGCTTGCAATGAGACTACTGGATTATTTCTCAATAGTGGGCATCCGGAAACCGACCAATATCCCGTTCGGCTGGAAACATATTGCAATGGATGAATCCGGGGCGTTTGAATACACATGAGCCTACTTCTGGAGAGCATACATAGTGCATCTTGCTAAAAGAATCCCCAGACCATCTTTAAATAGGAACACGGATTGGCGCGCTCATGCAAAACCCCTTGAATCCATGGGACGCCTTGGCGGATCCGCACTATCAAGAAAAAAGGAACACTGAGAACTTCTCGCCAGGGACCATCCCAGTCCTATGGCCTGCGATCCTGAAGGAGCTTAAAGATCTGCCAAAGAAAAAGAGCACCCACATCGTGGATTTCGGATGCGGCACAGGAGATTTCTGCAGGAAGCTATGCCGGGAAGGATACAGCTCAACAGGGATAGACTCATCGATATCTATGCTGTCAAAAGCGTACAGGATATGCGCGCCAGGACTATCCTACATACACGGCGATGAAAGCGCGCTGGAGAAGATAGCCCAAAAGGCCGATGCGGTGACATCCATCATGGTGATCCAATTCATAGAGGATCCAGGCCCATTAATCCGGGCTGCGCACAAGGCACTAAAACCCAATGGAGTATTGGCGACAGCGGTGTACAACCCCAGGTTCATCGAAAGATGCCTGGAAACAGGCAAAAAGTTCCAGAGAGTGCCGGGCAATCAGTCAAGATACGATGTCAAGATAGGTGCATGCATGATCACAACACACATACGGGAAGAAGTCTTATACAAGATAGAGGTAGGATCAAGAGGATTCGAATGGGAAAGCACGAGCTATCCAGAATACACCCCTGAATTCCTGCGGCTGTTCAAAGTGGACTTCCCGACAGACGTGCCAGAATATATGATAATGACATTCCGGAAGAAGGATCAAACCATCTCATCGACGATGTAGAACAGCGCGTCCGCCTTCGCCACCTTCTCATTGGGATTCGCGATGGCAAGGACGACTTTCTGCTTGAGCTTGATCTGGCCGTCGATCACTTCGAAGAAGTCGTCTGTTGGCAGCTGGCCCTTCTTGTGGACTAGGTAGTTCTTGGGAGCCCATCCGATGACATCGCCAGGGAGCGCGTCCATGAAATTGAGGCGGTCGATATCCTTGCGGATTATCAGTGTGCCTGGGACAGGGGAGGCGCCGAAGAAGAAAGGCACGCCATCCTGGACTGAGATCGGTCTTAGATTAGTGTAGACCTTGCGGAAGAAGTAACGCTCAGGATTGCCACGGACGATCTGAGTGGAGAGGAAGAAGCGCTGCATGGTCATGCGAGCGTGCTCCTCGGACTGGCCGACGCCGCGCTTGCCGCAGTTTACAGCAATTGACGGGGCGTAGCGGGCGTTGAAGCTGACAAAGGAGCCTAGAGAGTCGGGCATGAACAGATGGGTCCCAGCAAGGACATTGGCAAGGCGCTTGGTGGGCTCATCATCCTTTGTCCATACAGCAAAAGGATGGCAAGTGCCGGATGTGTTGCGAAAGTCCAATGAGGCAATCGGATACTTGTCCTTGATAAACGAGTTCCACTCATCAGAGATATCAACACCGTCCTTCCAGCATCTCTTGAGATCGAGTTGGCCTTCGATGAACGGCTGCTCGAAAAGCGAAGGGGCGGCCTTGGCAGCCTCAACATTGCCCACAAGGAAGATAACATCATGGCGGTACCTAGCGACACCGCGGGCATTGCGCTTTAGCTCTTCGACTATCGCGACAAAGCCGGACGGCTCATTGCCACGCAAAAGGCAAGACACGACGACACATCTTGACTGGTCGTGGCCAGAACAGTGGAAGATAGTCGGCTTCTTGAGCTTCTGGATTATCGCGCGCTCGTCTATCCCGAGCCAATCATCAGGAAGACAGCGGTAGAGGTCGAAGTGCTCCATAGCGACGGGCATTTCGGACTGTTTAATAAGAGTTATGGTAAAAATCGTTTAATGCCCACATTCGACAGTTGGAAGTCAAAAGTTGTGATTTTCGATCAAATTCGTGG
>JBBSWF010000072.1:0-7523 GCA_038046365.1 Nanobdellota archaeon | reverse complement strand
CTTTTCGGTTTTAGCAACCACTCTTCAGAAATCACTCACCTTCGGAGATACTGTGTAGACGACATACTTAAAAGGACTACCAACAAATCCGAAGAACAGAAGAAGGAAGAACGATGAGATACCAAAACCTGGTGCTTATAGGGACGTCGCATATAGCTGTGCAGTCCGTGAAAAAGATAGAAACCGCCTTCGCAGAGTACAATCCGGACATAGTCGCGGTGGAGCTGGACCCAGGACGGCTGCACGCGCTATTGTCAGGAGACAGAAGGAAGCCAGGATTGCCAGACATCAGAAGAGTTGGGGTAAAAGGATACCTTTTCGCGCGGCTTGGAGCCTGGGCGGAGAAAAAGATGGGGGAGAGCGTCGGCATGTCACCTGGAGAAGACATGATCCAGGCCGTGAGACTTGCGACTGAAAAGAAAGCTCCAGTGGCGCTAATAGACCAGAATATCGAGATCACACTAAGAGAATTCTCAAAACACCTGACCTGGAGAGAGAAGTGGAGGTTTGTAGTCGACGTGATCAAGGCGGCAATTGGGCCGAAGAAAGACGCGCCGTTTGACTTGCGCACAGTGCCTGACGCGAAACTAATAAGGAAACTGACTAGACAGGTCAAGAAAAGATACCCCAACATATACCAAGTGCTTGTGACTGACCGAAACGAATTCATGGCACGAAGGCTGGCCAGCATCATGAGGGTAGAACAAGACAAGACCATTCTAGCAGTGATAGGCGCAGGGCACGAAGAGGAGATACTGCGAATAATCAAGGATTCACTAAAAAAAGACGCAAAGATAAAACCCGCGATCAAGAGCTCGACTGCGGACAAGACAAAGGATTAAAAATCGAGCAAACCGGAAATGACCAATGGTCGACAATAGCATGCATTACATGGCAAGACTTCGCGGCCAATACTTCGTGCATCCTGACGAGCGAAAGAGCCTGGCATACATGATACTTATTGCTGCGTTCATATTATCATTCGATAAATGGGGGGACACATCATTTGACGCGCTGACTGGACTGCTCAATTTCCTGGCTGCACTGATAATCTGCGGGATAGGAATAATCGCCCATGATGCCGCGCACAGAGCGGTCGCTATAAAGATGGGCGCGTCAGTCGAACACAAAGTCTGGTTTGCAGGAATGATAGCGTCGATCGCGATCGTCATGGCAAGCAGAGGATTCTTCAAGACATATTTCTTCGAATCAATGGTAATGTCGCCAATGAGGCTGCACAGGATGGGAAGGTACCCTTTCTTTGGCACTGCCTGGGAATACTGCATGCTCTACGTAGCAGGGCCGATCGTGAGCCTATTGCTAGCCGGGATATTCACGGCGATTGGCGCAGCGGCAGGAATCCATGGGGGGCTCATCGGAATGGCAATACAGTTTAATCTTGTATATGGCCTTCTCGCACTACTGCCACTGCCACCGCTCGACGGCGCATGGATACTCATATACTCGCGAGGGGTCTACACCGGCGTATTCGTCGGAGGACTGACCTATATGCTAATGACTCTCGCCGAAATGACTGGATGGCTGCCGATAATAACTGCGATCCTCATCGGAATCGCATCAGGAATATATTGGATGATAAAGCACGATTAGGAGACTGTCAACATGGCGTATAACCCGTACTATGACTGGCCCGAGACAGCAGCTGCGCTGCTGCTTGCCTTTGGATTCATTGTGTCTGTTATGGCAAGATCAGCTGTTTTCCAATATCTCCTGCTGTTCTTAGCAGGACTTGTGTTTGGGAGACTGATGTTTCGATGGCGACCTCACAAGAAAACATCTCTCGTGCTGATAATAATCGGATTCCTGATGGGATATATGCTAGGAGGCATCTGGGCTAACCGAAAACTGCTGGTCGCAATCTACGCACTCGCAATCTGGACAGGATGGCAGCTTGAGAAGCACAACGTGTTTCGGGCAAGGACGTTCGAATCTTGAATTCACTTCTTTGCACCAGCCCATAAGATCTCGAAGTGCTTGCGATAACCTTGAGCAACTGCCGAATCACGAATCAAGAAAGAATAAGGGCGCTGCGTGAAGACCGTGATAGCCACATTGTCACCCACTATCACAGTCTCCTGAAACTGCTCAAACTCACGCCCGATGAAACGCACTTGAGAAAGAGGGAGGGAACTGATTCCCTTGCCGATCGCTCGGACGGTCTCATCGAATATCTGGCGAGACTTCAACCGATTCACGATGCGCTTGCGATGGATTCCCATCCACCAAGAGGAGCCCATCCGGGTCTCACACTCTTTTCCCCCGCCGAAGGTGAGGTATTCCTCTCCAGGGGTGTTCACCATGATGTTGTAGACTTCATTCACTCCACGGATCCCCTTATAGACTGACGCGACTTCCACATTACGAGCCATCCCCTGCTTGCGCTTGAGGATTGGGAGGATACTTTGGAACCGAGCTCTCTTATCTTCGATGAACCGAAAGAAATACTCCGGCTCGGTGGCCTGGTAGACCTTCCGCTTGCCTTCCAGGATGAAATTGATTATGCCCTTCTCGATCAGCGTATTTAGGGCACGATGGACCACAGAGTTCTGCAATCCAGAGCGCTCGAGGATGAGTCCGGCTGATGAAGAACCAAGCTCCAACAGGGTCAGGTAGACCTTAATCTCAGCATGGGTGAGCCCCAGGTCCTCTAGCACGGAAGTGTCCATATCAAACAATAATGAGCGCGCATTGAAAAATCTTTCCAAATATAGTTCTTTTTGGGAGGATATACTTTAATATAATTATGTAACTATCTAGTGGTGAGAATACCATCTCTGAACGGGTGAAAAAATGACAAAAAACACAACCGAATTCCTAATCCAGACCATAATGACAATAATGATCATCTCACTGATAACCGGATGCGCATCTGGCGGGACGGGGATAACAGGACGGGCGGCCCAGCCTGCAGAGAAGACCAAAATAGGGGTGGTGACGCCCCTGAGCGGAGACGCTGCGTTCCTTGGGCAGAATGTTCTGCGAAGCGCGGAGCTGACACTGAAATATTATAACCTGAGCGACCAAATAGAACTAGTCACCGAAGACGTGCAATGCGCGGGCCATGGCGCAGACGCGGTCAAGGCAGCATCAAGACTGATAGACATCGAGCGAGTCCAGGCGGTGATCGGAGGGGCATGCTCTGATGAGACTCTCGCGATGGCGCCGTTATTCAATTCAGCGAAGGTACCATATATCACACCGCTGACTGGCGGGCAGAACATAGACGAAGCCGGAGAATATGTATTTCGGAACGGACCGTCGGACATACGCGCCGGGACAAGACCTGCCCAGGAAATCCTTTCGCGGTTCAAGATCCGCAATACGGCGCTTGTCACAGACCAAGCAGCTTACACAAAAGACATAGCCCAGCATTTCAAGGATGAGTACCGTGGAAATATCATATTTGAGGCGGATGTGCCTGTCGGAGAGAGCGACCTTCGAACGACGGCGGCGAAGATCAAAGCCAGCGGAGCAGAAGGCGTCCTGATACTCACACAAGACGGGGTATCTGCGGCATATCTCATCAAACAATTGAGAGAGGAAGGATCGGATGCGAAGATTTTCTCAAATTTCATCGCGTTTAGCCCTAAACTGACTGCTATAGCAGGCGACGCGGCGGAAGGGGCGTACATCTATGATCCTGAATTCGAAGAGAGCAATCCTGACGTGAAGAAGTTCTTGGAGGAATACAAGAAGAAATGGGGGATGGACTCACCGATACCATTCCATACAACCGGAACACGCGACGCCATAATCATGATCACCCAAGCAGCTGATGCAAGAGGGAACCATGGCGAGAGGATACACGACTGGCTGCTCGCATACGTCCGCGAATGGAGCGGATTCAATGGCAACGCGACATTCGACAAGCAAGGAAACACCCAGACAGGATTTGTGTTGAAACAAGTCAGAGGGGGCAAACTGGAACCCATCGGATAGATGACATAGAGTCAGGGAGGGCTGTTGCCAGCCCGACCTGCTCTCTTAGACCGTACGTACGAATTTCTCGTATACGGCCTTCTTAGTGTTGTCCCCGTGGTAGGGGACGAGGAAGCAGAGTTGTTAGGGAAGCTAATTTGTACTCGGCTTGCAGTGCATGGTTAGGTTCTTTTGTTTGACAAAGCGTAATTGGCGCTTCTTGGTACTCAAACGTCTTTCCATTTCCTCGTCGACAAAAGCCCAAAGGCATCTCCTCAGAAGAAGAAAACTTTTCTTTTCTGAGCTCGCTAAGCACCGATCACAAGAATGGTGCTAATCACGTCCATGCCTTCCACGCTTTTGTTCACACTAACTTGGACCCTTCGCTCGTTCACGTTTTCTCCAGTCACCACTGTTGCCAGCGTTCATCGGCGTGACGTCATCGCTACTATGGTCCAGCTGACTTCCCAAAATCGCATCAGACAGCACGTTTCGTGCTGTCTTTCCTGCCTTCCCAAGCAGGACAATTCTGGGATCTCCCCGGGTGCTGACCTTGGCGTTTCGTATTCATCCCGACCCTAAGCACACAAACGATTACCTTACCCTCATCTCCTGCATCATTTCAGGCAAGGTCAATGGACTTCCCCATCCAGTGGGTGAGTCGTCAATCGTTCATGCCACCTCTGGTTCATGCGGGATTGTTACATCCCCTCTTTCGGGCTGAAATACTCGTCTGCAACCTCTTAACCCATCGCCTTACGACGACAAGCTTGGCCGCCCTCTGAAAATTCTTTCAGAGGAACGTTGTGAGCTTTCGGCTCATCTTCGACTACAAGACCATCGCAGGACGACAGCCAAGGACCGACTTTAACGGTCTCGTCGAGGCCAGATACCGGGCGCACCACTGGACATGGACGGAAATCGCTTAAGAACTTGGTCTGCTAAAGAACGGATACCTCCACGAGAAGGCCATCGCGCCTTCTCGCGAAAGGGAGGATCCAAAAGATGCTTACCACAACAACGTTAATAACGCCAAAAACAAACCTACGCGACATGATAGTAGGCGCCCTGCTAACAGACGTGACTCCCCGCCTGTATCAAGAGACCATACTGAACACTTGCGTCCTCGACAATACGTTAGTAGTGCTGCCCACCGGATTGGGGAAGACACTGATTGCAATGATGCTTGCCGCACAGAGGCTGATGCAGTATCCGGGGACCAAGATACTGGTATTAGCGCCAACAAAACCTTTGGTCGAGCAACACCACAAATCCTTCTCAGCCCATTTCGTACCGGAAGCAGGTAGCCACCATGTGTTCACCGGCGACGTAAGCCCGGAGAAGAGGGCGCAGATCT
The DNA here is from genome assembly GCA_038046365.1 of Nanobdellota archaeon. Classification (GTDB taxonomy): domain Archaea; phylum Nanobdellota; class Nanobdellia; order Woesearchaeales; family JAGWAF01; genus JBBSWF01. The sequence continues at coordinate 2,227 of JBBSWF010000072.1, read as the reverse complement.
GGAAAGAAACTACATTTGTGTACGCCACGCCGCAAAGCCTTGAGAACGACATCCTGTCCAACAGGATCCGGTTCGAAGAAGTGTCACTAGTGATATTCGACGAAGCGCATCACGCTGTCGGCGACTACGCATACGTCTACCTATCTAAAAGATACGATGAGACCTCCCGCTACCCACGGGCTCTTGGATTGACTGCATCACCTGGAGCGAACGTCGAGCACATAATCGAGGTATGCAAGAACCTCAAGATCAAAGAGATAGAGGTCAGGTCGACAGATGATGCTGACGTCGCGCCATACCTGCAAGATACTGACATCAAATGGGTGCACGTCGAGCTCACACCAGAGATGCTAGAGATAAAGAAAAACCTCGACGAGTGCTTCTCATCGAAAGTAAAGGAAGCTCAAAACATAGGACTGCTCGCGAAAGGAAACCTGACAAAGACAGACCTACTGAAGGCACAAGCAGAGATACATGGAAGGATATCCCACGGAGAACGAGACTTCGAGACCCTGCGAAGCATATCACTCATCGCAGAAGCCATGAAAATAAGCCATGCCCAAGAACTGCTTGAATCACAGGGGCTCAATGGACTGCAGGCATACTTCCAGAAGATGGACGCGGAAGCAGGCCGAACGACGACAAAGGCAGTCAAGAACCTGGTGAGAGACGCAAGCTGGAGAATGGCCTATGTCAAGACAAACAGGCTGGTATCGCAAGGGATCAAGCACCCGAAAATCCCCACACTCATCAAACTGCTGATCGAAAGGATAAGCGACAAACCCGGAGAGAAAGCCATCGTGTTCACGCAATTCCGCGAGACAGCAAAAGAGATCACAGATGAGCTGAACAACCAAACCGGGATATGCGCGGAGATATTTGTCGGACAAGCCAAGAAAGGCACAACAGGAAGCTCAAGAAAAGAGCAAGCAGCGATACTTTCGAGATTCCGCGAGAACGCATGCAACGTCCTTGTGGCGACAAGCGTGGCAGAAGAAGGACTCGACATACCAAGCGTGAACCTAGTAGTGTTCTACGAGCCGATACCCAGCGCGATACGCAGCATACAAAGAAGAGGGAGAACAGGCCGCAACGACCGCGGAGAGATACACACACTGGTCACAAAAGGCACACGCGACGAAATCTACAGATGGAGCGCACACCACAAAGAAAAGAAGATGTACAGGACGCTGTCCGAGATCAAACGGACGCTACGGCTCAAATTGAACGAGGAAGGCAAAGGTCAAAGGACACTCCTTGAGACACAACCCACGTCTTCGGTGCTGATCAGAGTTGATCCAAGAGAGAAAGGGTCGGCAGTGATGAAGACATTGATCGAGCGCGGAGCGCAACTCGACCTCGCGCGTCTAGAATCCGGGGATTACCAACTATCACCTCGCGTGCTGGTAGAATACAAGACAAGCGAAGACTTCGTAGACTCGATCACAGACGGACGGCTGTTCAATCAGGCCAAGAACATGAAGGCCCACGCAGTGCGGTCACTATTCATAATAGAAGGCGAGAGAGATGTGTATTCTGTAAGACAAGTGCACCCGAACGCAATAAATGGAGCAATATCGACACTCGCAGTGAGCTTCAACACACCAGTCATATTCACAAGAAACCCCGGCGAGACAGCGGCGATGCTGATCTCCATAGCCGAGAAAGAAGGAGAGTACGGCCTTAGGAACTTCAGCGGCGCACAGATGAAAAAACCAGCGACATCAAAAGAGCAGCAGGAATTCTTCATGGCATCACTGCCAGGAGTGTCTGGAGCACTCGCGAGAGGACTGCTAGAACACTTCGGGACGCCGGCCAAGGCACTGAACGCGAGCGTGGACGAACTCAAAGAAGTGCCGCTGATAGGTGAGAAGAAAGCGACTGAGATACACAAAGTGCTGCACGAGGAATATCCGAGGAATGGAGAGAACGGACGGGAGAAAATATATAGTGGATAATCCGAGACAGAATTCATGCGAAAATGCAGATTCTGCGCACTAAGCGCCGGGAGGGACTTTTGTCATAAGGTGTACGAAGATAAGTATGCATTCATCTTCATGGATAAGACGCCGGTTAATAATGGACATATGCTCGCAGTCCCGAAGAAACATGTGCCGAATTTTGAGGATCTTGACGAAAAAACTTACACACACATTATGAGATTAGTTAGAGCTAAACTTGTGCGTTTTTGCTTAAATACCTCCGAGCGATTTCCCATCGTTTAATT
>JBBSWF010000071.1:0-36238 GCA_038046365.1 Nanobdellota archaeon | reverse complement strand
AACCGCAGAAGAACCGCATACTTCAACCACGACAACTAGTTTCCGCGCAAAGCCGTCGCAAGAGGAAGGCTTAATAAACCAACAAAAAAAGTCATGACTATGGACTTGCAGAAACTGGTGATTGAAGAGTTCTCTGGAGAATGCGCACAGAGACAATACGCAAAAAAAGCAGAGGAAGGATTGTGGATCTCTGAAAAACACTTCATCTCTAAATATTTCAAGAACAAAGGAGCGGTCCTTGATTTAGGATGCGGAACTGGGAGAACGACGATCCCACTCCATAATTCCGGATACAAGGTCGTTGGAGTAGATCTAGTCCCTGCCATGATCAAAAGCGCCAAGATCATCGCAAAAAGAAAACATCTAAGGATAGATTATAGAGTCGGCGACGCCACAAACCTGAGTTTCAAAGATGATACTTTCGATTACGCGCTTTTTTCAAACCAAGGATGGACGCAGATCCCAGGGAGTGGAAAAAGATTAACCGCGTTAAAAGAGGTAAAGAGAGTCTTAAGGAAGAATGGAATATTCATATTTACTGCACATCCAAGAGTCCAGGCAAGAGAGTTTTTACCGTTCTGGATGAAACAATGGCTGAGGTTTTACATCTTGAAAGCCATCGGGTTTAAAATCGAAGAAATGGATTTCGGAGACAGATTCTTTGACCGGGAAACAACCGACAAAGAAAAGACGTACAAGACAAAACAGTATATCCACATTGCCTCAAGACGAGAAGTCCAAAAAGAGATTGGAAAGGCAGGTTTCAAAATCCTTGAGATAAATGGAGATCTTCAAATCTCCAAGCAAGACTCCAGAAAATTCCCGCCAGTATTCTATATCTGTCAGAAATGAGCGCGCTTCAAACGAAGAGAGAGGGCACTGCCAAATCAATGGGTCGCGACATGAAAAATTGGTGGAAACAGCAAATGGTAAATGAAGAACACAGAACAGCCATTATCAACATCATAACAACTGATAGCTTTCTCAACATCTTTACGCTGACAGTCAGTAACCTCATGCGAGGCAGCATAAGCATCCCAACAGGAAGTCAATATCTGCTTTACCGACACAGAAGAACTTTTATGCCCCACCTCAAACCATCACATCGCTGTCTTTCATACCAAGAGAACAGCAAGACCTGCTAGGCTAAAAACCTAGCAGGTTCTCTATACTTTATACATCACAATAAAAACCAGTGACTTGCCAATAAGCGGAGTGGGGACGTAGACCCTTAGTCCACATAATATATATACTGCGCAACCGATTTTCTCAACAAGCCAGAGGCATATCTCATGACAGAAGTCATAACCCTAGAAGACGTCTGGAAGACCTACCCTATGGGCGAGGTCACTGTGAACGCGCTCAAAGGTGTCAGCCTCAGCATAGACAAAGGAGACTTCGCGGCGATCCTCGGACCCAGCGGATCAGGCAAATCAACTATGATGAACATAGTCGGATGCCTAGACCTGCCAAGCAAAGGAGTCGTATCGCTAGAAGGACAGGACATAGCCAAACTCCACGAATCACAGCTCGCTCAGACAAGAGGCAAGAAGATAGGATTCATCTTCCAACAGTTCAACCTCATCCCGACACTAACAGCGCTCGAGAACGTCATGCTCCCACTAGAATTTCTAGAGATGGACCCAGTGAGCGCAAGAAAGAAAGCCAAAGATCTCCTAGAGCTAGTCGGCCTCGGAAACAGGACAGGACACCTGCCATCACAGCTATCCGGCGGTCAGATGCAGAGAGTCGCCATAGCGCGGGCGCTGGCAGTCGAACCAGAGATAATCCTCGCCGACGAACCCACGGGAAACCTCGACAGCGAAACAGGCGCATTTATACTCAGCTTCCTACGAAAGATCAACAAGGAAGGAACGACAGTCGTCATGGTCACACACGACCTAGAACTCGCCGGGAAAGCCGAGAAGATAGTCTACCTAAAAGACGGGAAGATAGAAAAAATCGAACACAAGAAACACAACAGAGGTGCAATAAAATGAAACAAATAAACGCATTGACAATCTTTATGATGATATCCCTTGCTCTGACAGCAGGGATCGCGGCAGCAGCGCCATCACAATATGACACTAACATGCCGGTGTTAAACATATTCATGCTCAACCAGAATCCGGACAAAGCAAAAGCAGGAGACGTGGTAGAAGTCATGGTCAGGGTGCAGAACCTCGGAGGGTCAGAGGCACAGAACATAATAGTGCGCGCAAACCCCGCGTACCCGTTCACTGTGCTTGAAGGCGAGAATGGCACTCAAACAATCGCATCGCTGCCGCACTGGCCGGACGACCAGAAATCAAGGACCCTCACATACAAGCTCAGGACCAACCGAGACGCCACGGAAGGGCAATATACAGCAGAGTTCCAATACTCCCTCGACGGAGGCAAGAACTGGGCAGCCAAGGAGTTCCAGATCACAGTCACCACAAAGGAATTCGCAGAGATAATTTACATAGACAAGACAAAACTGATGCCTGGAAAGGAGACGAACCTCACATTCACGATCAACAACATTGGAAGCGCGCCACTGCAGAACGTCGTGTTCTACTGGAGCGAGCCAAACGGATACGTGCTGCCGGTGAGCACCGACAACACACGATATGTAAGATTCCTCGACGAGGGGATGAGCATACCTCTCCCATACACAGTGATCGCGAGCGTCAACGCAAAGCCCGACCTGTACAACCTCGACCTCACACTCGAGTACGACATCAAGAACCTGACCGGCGGGACGAACAAGGAGTCTGTCAAGACCAAAGCAGGAGTGTTCGTCGGCGGAGAAACCGACTTCGACGTCACATTCTCAGAGAGCTCAGCAGGCCAGACATCACTATCTGTAGCGAATGTCGGAAGCACGCCAGCCATGTCAGTCACAGTGAGAGTGCCACAGCAAGAGGGATATCGGGTGCAAGGAAGCACTGACGCGGTGGTCGGAAACCTCGACAAAGGAGACTACACGATAGTGTCATTCCAGATAACCCAGACGACCGGGAGCGGATACGGACGGCGCAACCAGACCGGCGCAGGCGGACAGCAAGCAGCCGCAGGCCAGCAAGGACAAACGCAATACCCTCAATCGCCCCCTGAAGGGATGATGGGAAACTTCACACCCAGAGCCAGAGACCTCAAAGTCCAGATCGACTACACCGACACCACAGGAGTCAGACAGAGAGTCGAGAAGATGGTGCCGATCCAATTCCGCAACGCAGGCAACGAGACCCTGATGACCGGACGCGCAAGAACAGGAGCGGCAGCATCGACGTCGCTCCTACCAACATGGCTTGACACCAACATGATCATCGGACTCGCAGTCATCGTGATCGGATTCCTTGTCTGGAAGTACTACTTCAACAAGCAGAACTAGTGAACCGCCGGCATCGGACTTAGCGGTCTGACCTGGAGAGAAGTGACATTAAGATGAAACTGACAAAATCCCTTAAGCTGGCATTCAACATACTGGTGCACAGCAAGCTTAGGAGCTGGCTCACGATAATCGGGATAGTCATCGGAGTCGCGGCTGTCGTAGCCATAGTGTCCATAGGAGAAGGCATGCAGCAGAGCGTGCAATCACGGCTCGGCGGGCTTGGAGCAGACCTGATAACAGTATCACCATCAAGCGGACGGGCATCAGGAGGATTCAGAGAAGGCGGATTCGGAGGCGGACTCCCACGCCAAGAAGGAAGCGTAGGCGGCGGAAGCAGTGGATTAACAAGCACAGCAAAGAACCTCACCCAACGTGATGTACAGACAATCCAAACCATCGAAGGAGTAGGCGAAGTCCAAGGAATTGTCTCAGGAAGGGGAGACTCATACTACCTTAGCGAGACCTCGACCATATCGATAAGTGGAGTCGACCCGCTAACTTGGAACAAGATGACAACAATGGAGATAGACAGCGGAAGGTTCCTAGGCCCATCTGACTACAATATGATAGTGGTCGGATCGCGAGTCGCGACAAGGACATTCAAGCAACCCCTTGCACTTAACAGGAACATAGAAATAGAGGGGATACCATTTAAGATCGTAGGAATAATGAAAGAGGCCGGAGGGGGCGATGACGGAAAAGTGATCATGCCCATGAAAGCTGCAAGGATAGTTATACCTGAGATCGGGCCTGAGAAGATGGATAACATTATAGTGAAGGCCCAAAACACAGAGATAGTGGACATCTTGGTAGCTGCGATAGACACGAAACTCGCATCGTCTCGGCACCTCACAAACAGGACAAAAGACTTCAGCGTCACATCCGCAAAAGCACAACAACAAAGAATAAGCGACATCACAACCACACTGACACTCTTCCTCGGGGCGATCGCCGCAGTATCGCTCATAGTCGGGGCGATAGGCATCGCAAACACCATGTTCACATCAGTTCTCGAGAAGACAAAAGAGATAGGGATAATGAAAGCGATAGGCGCCAAAAACCGCGACATACTAATGATATTCCTATTCAACTCAGCCATGGTCGGCATGGTCGGAGGGCTGTTAGGGATTGCGCTAGGATCAGCAGTATCTTCGATAATACCCAGCCTTGGAATAGGGATACAGATACCTGGATCAAGAGGGGGTTTCACCACATTCGTCTCCCCGATGCTGCTTCTTGGAACGCTGTCGCTTGCAGTCGGAGTGGGGATAGCCGCAGGAGTCATACCAGCATATCGCGCTTCAAGACTGAAGCCGGTGGACGCGCTTCGCTATGAATGAGGCACTGCCTAATAGAATATATCGTCTTGTGATTAAGTGATATCCCAAATAGCAGGTGATTTCTACGGTAAAAACGCAAAATATCCCATAAAGGTTATTATTCTCTCGAGCCACTCCATTCTACAGCGAAAGATGGAGGATGAAAAGATGGAATCAGAAAAATTGGCAATATCAAACTCGATGCGCAGGATCTACCGGAACGAAATCGAATTACTCACACCTGAAGCCGACGCGCTGTTCACCACAGACGGCACATACAGCGCGCTTGAGAGGACCGCCAATGCGCACAGAGCATATTTTGAGAGGGCATCATCGCTGCTTCGCAAAACCGTGAGAGCCGTGCAGAACGAAGGCACACACATAGCAATCGCCACAGCAGTCGGAGGACTATGCGGACTAGTCGAAGGGCTAGTGCACAGGGACATAATCAATAGTGTCAAGAGAGGCCTCAAGTACGGCGCGGCGATGGGCGCCAGCATCCGCGGAGCAAAACACCTTGTCAACATGGCAAACCCATACGTCTTCAAGGAATGCTACCGGAAAGAGATCAGCGAACTGTTCGGGCCTGACAAGGAATTCATAGAAGACCCCTATGAGTTCCTCGCGAGATACGATTCCATCAAGGATCTGACCGCGAAAGACCCGGCACAGCTCGGACGGCTATACACCCTGTACGGGATCGAAGGAGGATCCTCTCAGAGGCCAAGAACATACTCCCAATCCAGAGACCAGGAGATCGCAATACAATTGGGCGGAGCAGCATACGCAGTGATGGCCCTTGTAGTTAACAACATAATAAGAAGCGATTTCCTAGACTACCAAGTCGCGACAGGGATGGGGGTAGTCACTGGGTTCGTAAAGCAAGAAGCTAAAGACCGATTCGAGAAGAGGCTAGGCCGACATGCGAAAGACGCTGTCGAGCCGACAATAAGAGAGATGAACGACCACACCCGCAAGCAGGTCATCGGCGGTCTGGTGAAGAGATGGTACGGAACGCAAGAAGGATGCGACCGGAGATAGAGCACGGCAGACACATCAGCGCTTGCCTATTTGTTCTTACTCTCTATTGGCATCAGCTGGAACTCCTTGGCCTTAGGCTTCGGCCGGGATTGAGACGACACCTTCCAGTCCTTCCACGGAATGTAGAACCTCCGGCGAGAAATCTTAGCCGCGATCTCATCAGTTAGCAAAGGGATCCTCTCCTTGATCTGCAAGCGGCGCTCATCATACTTCTTAGCCTTGATCTCATAGATAGACTTCGAGATAGACCTGTTCTGGAAGTAATCCTTCTGCGCCTTGACGATCAAACCGCCGACGACCTTCTCCTCGACAGCGCACCTGGAAAGGGCTATCGAGAGCCGCTTGATCGACAGCTCATTCAAGCCGACCGCAGCCAAAACCGACACGACAGCCAAGATAAGCAGCGCCTGCCACCAATAAATAGAGGCATACTTGATAATCCCCCTCCTTGAATAATCCAGGATGGTCTTTGCGCGATCCTCCTCGATCTGGATGTCCTCAAAGCGGCGGAAACCCCGATCGAGCAGAGGAGGGATCTCGTCGAGCTGCTCAAGAAGGAACTTCTGCTTGGAAAGAGCCAGGATCCCCCTGACCTCGGTCATGTTATAAGACCGAACATCAGGTGAAGCCAACTGCTGCTCAAGCACCATAATTTGGTCAAGAGCATCATAAGCCATGCGCTGACGCGCCACTATAAGATCCAGATCAGAGATGACACGAGCGTAATCAAAGCGTATCTTCGAAGAGTTCGATAGAATCATTGCTATCTCAGCCTTGGTGAATGTCGTGTTTAGAGCTGCGATGAAAGACGCGCGCTCATTTGGGTTGGATATGGAGTTTATCTTCGCCGAAAGCAGTGTCACATTCTGACCATCAAACGCCTTCTGCGAATCGATCAATACATCAGTGACATAACGATGGGAGATGTTAAGAAGCGACAACTCCCGCCGGATAGCATAAGAACGATCCAGAGCAGAAGCCGCTGCAGCCTCGTCCACCTGAGCAGCTTGCGCCGTCACGATTGATGCAGATACTACCAATAAAACACAGGACAGCCACAACATAGGATATTGTCTCATGACCGCCTCCTCCCGTTAACTGATTTAAAACCTTTTAGGAAAAACGCAGCGATATGACCAAAGAACCTGCCGATCTCCTGGCTGACCTTGTCAGAGAGCGAACCGGAACTGGAAGCGCAGGTATCCTTTGACTTCAACCCGGAAGCAGCCTTGCGCCCATTAGAGGCAGACGACTCCTTCAAGACACCTATAGCCTCTTCGATCTCAGCCAGCCGCTCATGGTACTCTTGAGCCAAAGCATGATACTCCTGCTCACTCATAGTCATCTTGACAAGATGAGCCTCCTGCGCCTTGCCAGCGACTGCCTCAATAGCAGAACGCTCACGCTCAAGATCCTTCATCTCGGAATCAACGCCCAACACCGCAGCCCTGCGCGAGCGCAAACGCAATCTCTCCTCACGGATTACGCGCTGCCGGTGCAAGTAATGGAACATCTCCTTATGAAAGACAGAACCCGAGATCTCATGAGCGCCATAACGGCGCTTATACGCGTCGCTGATCGACTTCAAGATGTTGGCATCCTCCGCCTCGAGCGCCTTGATACGCCTTGATATAAAAAACGCCTTGCGAGAGCGCACACCCATGAAAACAGCCGCGAAAAGAAGGACCAGCAGGATGGACCAAGCCCACCAATAAACAGCCAGCAACCAACGCCATCCAACACGCGATGCCTCGACGTGAGAGACAGTCACAGCCTGCCCAGCACGGTCAAGAGCGACAGAATACTGCTCCCTTTGCAAAGCAGCCAAAGAGAGACCCACCAAAGAGCGAGAACGGCCCATATCAATCCAGCGCGACTCCCCCTGCCGGATCGTCTCCTGCGCTGTTCGGATTGACACCATCGCCCTTTGAGCGTCTAGAGAAGAATCCATCACAGACCCAGCCAAAACCCGAGCTGAACCCAGGTCACCGGATTCTATCAACGAATCCATTCTTGCCATATTTGAATCAAGAGTCGAGACAGAAAATCCTGAATCCCGCAAAGACTGGACAGCAAAGCGAGCCTGACTAAAGAGCTGATCTGATGCCTCGTCAATCCCTGAATAGGAATCCTGTGGCGCCTGAGCAAGAGAAACAAAAGAGAATAATATCGACAGCATAGACACAAATAACACCATGAAAACTTGCCTGAACTGGTTCATCTCCATTTGCGCATCACCCATCTCAACTGACCATCAACCTTTGAGGCGACAGAGCATGCCGCACGCCTGAATCCCTTGTACTTGCCGATGATCGGCAAACGCGAGACCGCCGTCTCTATATTCTGATCACGCCTGAACGCGCTCCTGCGCTCATCCTCTAACAGCTCCTTTTCCTCAGCAAGCTCCGCATTCATTACAGACACCTGCCGTATGTGCTGAGCGTAAGTATTGCTACTTATAGTCTTCGTAACGAAGTACGCTTTCTTTGCAGCAGCCAAAGCGGCATTTAGCAGCTGGTTCTCGACCGCTATCTGGCGATCCCACTGATTTGTCCCGACAAGGCGCGCGCGCCGCTCCCTCAACACCACGCGCCTTGACCGGAGTTCCTCGAGACGGCGCTCAAGCAAAGCCATCTTCTTATGGAAAGTCTCAGTGCTCAGGGTCTTAGCCTGGAAAGCCTGCCTCTGCAAAGCCATCATCTCCTCCTTGATCGCCACCTCTTCTGCTGTGAGCCCCTGCATCTTCTTAGATATCCTTGTCAAGGCAGTAATCTTCAACAGGCGCGCGTAAGCTAGATAACCCAGCAACGACAGGACCACGATCACCCACAAGTAGCTCTTGACCAGGGCAATTGGCGAAGCGACCAACCCGGTCACCTCAAGCATCCCAAGCATCAAGCCCTCATCAGCACGCTTCTTCGCTTCAGCGAAATCCTCACGCGCAAACGCGGCGTTGGCCAAGCGCTCGATATTTACCGCAGCCTTGACATCAATCTTGCTCTTCTGGCCTGCCGCGATACGATCATGCAATTGGGCGATAGCGTCTCTTGCGCCAAACGCGTCATCGCGCAACTCCTTTAAGGCAGCAGCGATGAGACGCAACTGAGACCAGTTATTATTGTCGAAAGCAGCCTTTGCGCTCTCAAAGAGGCCAGTAGCCTTAGACATCGGCATCCTGGCATCGCGCATCGCATCATAATATGAACGGGCCTCATCTAGCAGGCGCGATGCCTCATCAGACGTCATCTCATGGATGACCAACGTGACATTGCGGTTCTCAGTGAAGTCTATCACGCTGTTGATATTTACCATAGTGCCATTACGGTCCACAGTGAAGCTGCCAGTAGCCCTGCCGTGAATGACCATCATCAGGTTATACGTGCCTGAAGTGAAATATGTCGCTGAATCAAGATTTATAGTGAACGCCTTAGACGCGCCATACCCTATCCCGTCTAACACACCAGGACTTGTTGAGAGATACTGCGCCTGATAGCCACCCACACCAACTGAAACGTCAAAGAGAGTGGTGTTCTCAAACACATTAGTTACCTTGAGCGGAAAAGACGCGCTCTCACCGCGCACAAGCTCGATTATCTCAGCAGTCGAGAGGAACTTCTCACTCATCAAGGTCTGAGTCAAATTAGGCGGCGTGAATGGAACAGGAACAGGCACGCTTGGCGGAGTTACTTCTCCACCGCCTCCACCGCCAGCGCCAGCGCCTGCGCCTCCAGCGCTGCCTCCACCGCCACCGCCACCACCGCCACCACCGCCCTGCTGGGTCCGAACATGCACAGTGGTGATGGCGCTAAACGCAAGACCCAAATCTCTTAGGTCAACGCCAGTATCGTTGACGCCAGTCACGTTAGCGATGACGCTGAAATCACCGATGACCGCGTCGGACGGGATTGTCACAATAAGAAGACTCTGAGTATTATCCCCGGATATCAACTCACCAATAGTGATGTTCACAGCGCCTGAGGTGACTACCCAATCCGGGCGGATCGTGATGTCGAGCGAGATGTTAGAGGCATTACCCTCGCCGATGTTCTTAACCTGCACAAGGAACTGGACATTAGGAGAACCCCTAGTGACAGTGATCGGCGCGGACGGAGTCACGAACGAAGCCGATAAGACCGGCTGTCCAGGAGCCACCACTATCGAGCCAGTCGTGGCCTGCGAGCGCGGCTGGCTCGACAGATTAACTGCAGAGATGTTGAAAGTGATGCTCTTGACACCGGACACGGTCGCAGTATCATTAATAGTGAGCCTCTTTTGCACCTTCGGTCCTATGAAGAAGTCCTTGCTCTCATTATACACACTCGCATTGCTTGATGAATTGATAGTGATATTCAGATCGAAGTCACCAGTGTCATTGACAGACAGGTTACCAAGCTCTACGACCTGGTTTAGGGAAGCCAGGATCGGCAGGAAAGCTGAAGGCAGGCGCGTCCAGGTCGGATCGTACACAATAGACACGTTGGACGTAGTGCTAATATCAGGGTTTCCTACGATATCCTCAGCAGCGATGCGCATGTAATAATAACCAGACAGAGATGCATTGAATGTCGCGGTGTAAGACCCCGCAGAGGCATTAAACGACATCGTGATGTTTGTGAACGACGGATTATCCTGATGCCTGACCTCCAGCACAACAGGACCCACAGCAGTCAGGTTATCAGTCAAATTAGCAAATACCGTAACATTGATCCCAGGATCTAGCTCCTCCTCATCAAACGGCTTCGTCACCAAAGAAGTGAAGACCGGAGGAGAACGGTCCTCAGTGAATCGCCGGGCGGAGCTAGTGTTGGAATTCGAAGAGGTGTCAGTGCAAGTCACATTCCAGGCAAAATGACCCTGCGCGATACTGCTGACATTTATGATCGTCGGGGTTGAATTAAGGACGCTTGAATTTGCCGCTGATGGAGAGTTGTTAAGAAGCAAAGTGCAATTTAGCCCTTCAACATTATCTGTCGCAGTGAAGTTAAATGACACAGTTGAAGACGAAGTGTTGAAGCCCGAGACCGGGGCATTTAGCGACACCACTGGCGCGATGGATTCACCTAAATTAAAATAACCCGATTCTGTGGCGTTCACATTACCGATTGAATCATTGGCAACAATAGTAAAATTATACCGGCCGACGACTTGCGTCTCTGTGAACAAACCGGAGTACAGGCCACCTGAGACTTCTAAGAGAGACGCAGAGCGCAGGCTGCCATTTGGTAATGTAATATTGGCAAATACTGTCGAGACATTGTTATTGTCAAAGACAGTCGCATTGATTCGCACAGAACTATTAAAAGTGAAATTCTGACCGATTGGACTGACGTTTAACACGCGCGGAGCGACAAGATCGAAAAACTCGACATACACAATCTGCGAGCTATTGACGTTTGATGAAGAATCATTGGCAATGATCCTAATCGAATACACTCCTCTTTTTGCGGTCTCAGTCAGGTTAGCCTCATACGTGATGCCATCTGGCAACAACACCATCTGATAAGATCTAAGAGACGAGTTTGGCAGCGTGACGTTTGCAAATACTGTAGAAACCGCAACATCGTCGCGCACCTCGGCGTGAATAGTCACGTTATTAGTCACATTAAAAGTCGAGGCATTGAGTGGAGAGGCGATGGTAACATTCGGCTGAATACTATCATCGACAAAGAAGGTCAGATTCTGCGAGGCATTGACGTTGTTTAAGGTGTCATTGGCCACAATCCTTAAGACGTAAGTGCCGGGAATCGCACCGCTAAAATTCGCCTCATAAGTCACATTATTTGCCAGCCTAATCATTGTCAACGCCTGCACAGACGAATCAGGCAACGTAATATTAGCCAAGACCACAGACACGTTGAAATCATCAGTCACATTAGCCCAGACAGTCACGTTCTGGCTCGCATTGTAGTGTGCGCCGGGCGATGGCGCAACTATCGTAACATTTGGAGGAGTGAAATCATTAACAGAAAAGGACCCAACCACACTCAAATTAGTATTGTTACTTGTGTCCCTTGCAATAATACGCAATGAGTAGAGGCCAGAAAGAGACGTCTGAGTAAAGTTCACCTCATAAGTTGGCAGAGACGGAAGCTGATCCATCGAAAGCGCCAGAACTGTCCCGTTTGGAAGAGTCACATTGACTGTAACAGATGACACATTCACATCATCAGTCACATTAGCGCGAATAGTCACATTATAGCTTCTATTAATAGTCGAACTTGACTGCGGCAACAACAAGGTTACATTAGGAGCAAGATTATCAGAGCCGAAGAACAAAGTAGTCTCAGTACTATTGACATTTCCACTGGTATCGTTGGCTATTATACGGACATTATACGGCCCAGGAAGGAAAACTGAAGTGAAATTACCCTCGAACGTGACATTGTTTTCAAGGCGCGTCATCGACACGTTTCGTATCGAACCATTAGGCAAAGTCACGTTCGCATATACCGCAGACACATTGGAATCATCACTTACGTTAGCGCGGATAGTGACGTTCTGGAAAAGATCAAAAGACGTCCTGAAACCCGGAGCCAGTATAATCACACGCGGCCTGACAGAATCTCCAACTATGAAATTAGTAGACACTGAATCGTTTAGATTGCCAAACGAATCATTTGCAAAGAACTGAACCGAATAGGTCCCAAACATTATTGTCTCAGAGAAGTTTCCCTCATAAGTCACATTGCCCGTAGATTCAAGCGGCAGTAGGGTGATGTTGCGCACAGACCCGTTTGGCAGAGTCACATTAACCCTGACTGTTGACACGTTGGACTCATCTGTTACGTTGGCACGAATCGAAACATTGTCACTGATATTGAAAATTGAGCCAGCAGAAGGCGAGACCACAGTGACGTTAGGCGGAATGGCATTTCCGACGCTGAAACCGCGCGTGACACTGGAATTAACATTATTGAGCGTATCATTGGCGATTATGCGAATTGAATACGCGCCGATGCCTGCGGTTTCACTAAAGTTAGCTTCATAAGTAACATTATTATCCAATCGTATCATACTTATATTGCGGACAGACGCATTCGGCAGAGTGATGTTGGCATAAACAAACGACACATTATTGCCGTCAGATACATTAGCATGCACAAGAACGACATCGCTTACATTAAACGTCGTATTCTCAAGCGGCAACAACAAAGTCACGTTAGGCGGAGTGAAATCATTGACCGAAAACGTCGTGTTGACGCTTGCATTAACATTGTTAGAGGTATCATTGGCGATTATCCGCACGACGTAAGTTCCGGCAATCGTAGTGTTCGAGAAATTAGCCTCATACACCGGACCGCTTCCGATGCGGATCATCACGATCGAATCCACAACACTGCCAGGAGACGTGATGTTGACCAATACGACCGATACATTGACATCATCAGTGACATTTGCGCGAATCGTCACATTAGCGCTTCTGTTATATGTAGAACCTGCAGGAGGCCGGTCGATAGTAACGTTCGGCTGAAGACGGTCATCGACAACGAATGTCCTGTTCTGCGAAGCGTTCACGTTGCCAGCTGTGTCATTAGCAACGATTCTGATTATGTATGCGCCTGAGATCGACGTATTTGAGAAGTTTGCCTCATAAGCGGACGTTGAACCGATGCGCACCATAGTCAGCAGATTAACTGTCTGGTCAGGCCTTGTGATATTCGCCAACACGACTGACACGTTGACATCGTCGGTGACATTTGATCGAATAGTCACGTTATCTGACCTGTTGTAAGTAGAACCTGCAGGAGGTTGGTCGATAGTGACATTAGGCGGCAGGCGATCATCAACAGTGAAGTTCGTCCGAACAGTGGAATTTGTGTTATTGCTCGTGTCATTAGCCCAGAAAGCCACATAATAATTGCCCGGGATCACAGTCAATGTGAAATTGTTCTCATAAGTCACGTTATTGTTTCCTTTAATCAAAAATACCTGCACAACAGAACTGTTAGGCATGGTAACATTAGCGTATACGGATGAAACATTGACCTCATCCGTGGCATTGACTCGTATAGCCACGCTATTTGAGACATTGAAGTGGGAATTTGCAATAGGGGTTATCACTGTGACATTTGACTGAAGGCTGTCGCGCACGCTGAAATTTGAGACGACCGACGCGTTGACATTGCCGGTGGTGTCATTTGCGATAATACGGACGGTGTATGCGCCGAACAAGGTAGTGTCAGAATAATTGCCTTCAAACGTGATGTTGTTTACAAGACGCACCATAGAAACCAACGTGACCGCCCCCGTAGGCGCGGTGACGTTAGCATACACGACTGAGACATTATAATCATCCGTCACATTAGCCCTAATAGTCACGTTGAAGCTATAATTATAGATAGCGCCGGATTGAGGGGCAATGATAGTGACATTAGGCTGAAGAACATCTCCGACACTAAAATACCCCTGTTGAGTGGTATTATAGTTCAAGTGAAGACTGGTGTCGTTGGCGACTATGGTATAGTTGTAGGTGCCGCTCTGGTTAGCCTGACTGAACGTGCCGTTATACGAACCGTTCTGACCTGAATAAACCATAGGCACACGCACGAAACTGCCATTAGGCAAGCTCACATTGGCGTAGACAGCAGACACGTTGATGTTATCCAACACCGTAGCATTAATACCGATCACCTGGTTGTTCAAGAAGTTCGAGCCATTAGGGACAAGATTCGTAACGTTAGGCGCAGGGTCAAGGCGGTACCAATCAAAAAATGAATCCTCCTGATCAGCATTGACTGACTGAAGGACTGTTGAGAGCGGAGACGCACTGATGTTAAGGAAGTTAGAACCATTCCACAACTGGATCATAGACTTCTCGGACAGATCCTCAATCTCCACAATCACATCATCACTTACAGGGCTTGCGATGAACCTCAAACCCTCAATATCATTCTGACCTGGAGCTCCAGACGCGCCCTTTGGAACAGGCGCAAGAGGGCCGTTAGTTATGGCAGCAACACTCCACGTATCCGGCCGAGAGAAATTGAAGAACTTGAACTGAGCTGAATTGGAATCAACATAAGCGAACAATGCGAAATTTCGCGACTTCATCCAGACACAATCCGTGTTGATATTATTCGCCCCAGCAGGCTCAGAAGCCGCATCCTGAGACGGACGGGTAGACGTGAACGCGGTGCCGTTATACATAAAGACATTGACATCATTACCACCATCCTCAATTATGATCCCAACAAAATCAGAGTTTGGATCAGCGCAGGTGCGCACGGTAGTCAGAGCCTGAGCGGCATCAAAAACTGTGGCCTCAGGCCCCCAAGCATCCCCGGTGAAGTTTCTGAAAGCGAGATTTTGCCCATTGCCATAAGCCATGACCCCCCCGCCAGATTCGGACTTCCACGAGAACGAGAATACCTGGCTTGTCACGGAACTAGCCGTAACAGTGAGATTTGTGGCCAGTGAAGGATTGAACGCTGTGCCGTTCCAGGGGATGGCCGCCAGATCGTTTAGCGTGTTCAAGACGACCATCATAATCTGATCAGTGCCTTGCTGCTTGAACAAGCCGACCCAGTTCACAGGAGTCTCTATCGGGACAGTTATGTTAAACTCCTGTGACAAGCCAGTGCCATTCCAGATACGATACATCACCTGGCGGTCGGAAGCAGTCGAGTTCTCATAAGCGATGAGCGCGTTGTCTCCCACATCCATGTAAACAACATCATAGGCACGATAAGCCGCGTTAGGGACATCGACTGCGATGCTCTGCCCATTGCCGAAACTGCGGTTCGAACCCATAACCTGGAAGTACAAGTCATTGTTCAAGTCCTCTGTGACAAGGACAAACTCGTCGCGCCTGTAAGACGACTTCGTCACAAGCCACTGTATGTTACCACCGACACTCAAGCCGGACTGCTGGACAGTGAAATTCTCATCTGTGCGATTGAAATAGTTGTATCTAGGGGTCGCCACGCCAGTATCAGCGTAGACAGCTATTCCGTTCGCGGTAGTGCTGTTGACAATATCAACAAACTCCGCGCTCGCGATGTTCGACAAGACAACAACGGACATGGCCAGCAGAGCAAGCGCCAAAAACACGGCTGGCTTCGAGAAGCGAGGATTAGATGACATTAGCCTCACCCCGCTTCTTTATCATTATGCCGTCTTTATGCAGAATAAACTCTATCTCATCCTTCTCCTTGAGCTTGAGAATCTCGACTAGACTCTTTGGAATGGTCAGGAGATACTGATCCTTATTTGTCCTTTGCAGCCGGCGTTTCATCCAAATTGCTCCTAATAGCGGATCGCATCATCCATGGAATTTTGTGCGATCCGCTAAACAGCAAATCACATTAGCCATAGCATCATAATCATTGTGATTTGCTATAATATGAAAATTCATATGTAATTATATATAAAAGTTGCCTTTATGTTATTATGAAAATTCATATGAATTAGGGACTGTGACGCAGTGCGGCTGAGGAGATCGGGCTGATCTAGTTTATAGAGTTGTGCATTAGTAATGAACATAAGTATGCATTAGTAATGTATACGTTTATATAGAACCACCACTATATCTCTACAATGCTCAGAGACACACTCGTCGAGATTACCAAAAGCCAAAAGAACAACATCCAGCCCAAACCAGGAATCATCCCACGCGAAGCGCTGGCAAACATCTCGCTGCAAACACCCCAAGCTATCATAATATCTGGCATACGCAGATGCGGCAAGAGCACCCTGCTACGCCAGATAATGAACCAGACCGGAGCGCGCTGCTACTTCAACTTCGAAGACCAGCGAGTGATGGAATTCAACGTGAATGACTTCGAAAATCTCACGTCCGCGCTGGAAGAAGTGTATGGACCCTGCGAGATCCACTTCTTCGATGAGATCCAAAACGTCCCAGGATGGGAAAGATTCATACGAAAAAGCCAAGATGAAGGGAAAAGGTTTGTGATAACAGGATCCAACGCATCGCTATTGAGCAAAGAGCTTGGAACGAAGCTGACCGGACGACACCTGACATACGAATTGTTCCCGTTCTCCTTCAAAGAGTACCTAGAATCCAAGAATAAAAAACCATCCGCAGAATCATTTGAAGGATACATGAAAGAAGGGGGATTTCCAGAATACCTGAATACCAATAATATAGACACCCTACAAGAACTGCTCTTGGATCTTATCACCAGAGACATAGTGGTAAGGCACGGGCTGCGAGAAGAGAAAATCATCCAGCAGATGGCTATCTACCTGATATCCAACACAGGCAAACAGTTCTCCTACAACTCTCTGGCAAAACAGTTCAGCCTAGGATCAACCAACACAGCTATATCCTATGTATCCTACTTTGAAGACAGTTATATCCTATTCACGATACCCCGCTTCGACTACTCGCTAAAAAAACAGCAGATAAGCCCAAGAAAAGTCTATTCCATAGACCCCGCGCTATCTGCCGCGAATTCAGCATCGTTCTCCAAAGACAAGGGCAGAGCATTCGAAAACATCATATTCCTCCACTTAAGAAGAAAGAACAAAGAGATATTCTACTTCAAAGACCGGGGAGAATGCGATTTCATAGTAAAACAAAAAGAAGTGATAACACAGGCCATCCAAGTCTGCTATCAACTCACCGAGGAAAACAAAGAGCGCGAGATAACCGGACTCAAAGAAGCGATGGCCGCGCTGAAAATCAAAGACGGAATCATATTGACCAATAACCAGGAAGAACAGATAGATGGTATCCGGGCAATACCTGCCTGGAAATGGCTCGCGAAAGAATAGAGAATGAAAACACCCCTTAGATCATTTGATATGCACGAGGCGCGTTCAAATATCCGCGAAGACTTCCTGATCTGGATAGACCTCGATGCCCTTGTCCTCAACGATCTGCATAGCGCAGACCTTCTTCTGGAACTTGGCCCCACGCATCTTAAGAATCTCAACGCCACGGTCACGAGCGCTGCCCTGCCTGACATGATAGAACAGTATGATGCCATCAGCCAAGAACTCCTCCATACCAGACGTGCGCGACTTCAAGTCAGGATCGAGCGCCTCAGACACAAGAAGACTGGTCGAGCCATTCTCTGACAGGAGGCTAAAGAGCTGCTCCAAGTAGATTCTGTAGGGCTCCTCACGCGTAATAAATGCGCCCTCAATAGCTGAAAGAGAATCAATGACAACAAGCTCAGGGACGAAATCCCCAGGGAACAAGACCGGCTTGACATCGATCAAAAGCTCGCCCTTGGCGCGCTCAAGCATGGCCTCGACTTGGCGCATCACATCAAAAGGACTGTACTTCTCGATCCTAAGATAACCATCAGCGATAAGAGAATCGGGATCCCAGCCAAAATCATGCATGTGGTTTCGCAATCGGTCAGGCGACTCCTCAAACGTCATATACAAAGCCTTCTTGCCCAACCTTGCGGCATTGAATAAGGCCTGCAAGCCAAAGATCGTCTTGCCGCTACCAGGCCCGCCGCACAACAAGACCGAACTGCCCTTGGGGATGCCCTTCTCAAAAAGATGATCTACACCCTCGATGCCAAGCCTGACGTAATCTCGATCATCCACAACCTTCTTCTTAACAACCGGAAGATCCCTCTTGCGACCGTAAATGATGCCCTCCCCATGAAGAAGCTGATCTATCTTAGAACGACCAGTGGAAGGAGACTTACCAGAAGACTTGCTCTTGGCCATAATCAGATTTAAACCCCAGAAATGGGTTTATTAATGTTTTCTTTTCGAAGGGGAATGCGTTACCATATGGACTGCATTTGCCGGCGACGACATTGAACGAAACGGCCGGTCAATGGCAGACGATAACATTTTATATAGTAGTCAAACGCGAAAAAGAGGGCAGTATCCATATGCGATGAGAACGTACCGATCACGCAGCCGGAGAGCCACATTGCACCACACGATGAACGGAGAGCGACAAAAAGGTGATTCGAAGATGCCAGCCAAGAAAAAGACGATCAAGACCAAGAAGAAAACAATCATGGTCGTAGATGATGAAGCAGACATCCGGGACACAGTGGAAGAAGTGCTCAAGAAGAACGGATACGACGTGATCACCGCAGTGAGCGCTGACGACTGCCTCAACAAACTCAAGAGCGCCACCCCCGACCTGATCCTCTTAGACATCATGATGCCGGGCACGCCAGTGCGGATCGCGGCGCCGAAGATGAAAGCAAAGATAGCTTTCCTCTCAGTGGTCAGAGTGTCTGAGGCAGAGAAAGAAGACCTCCTAAAATCCAAGAACGTGGTCGGGTTCGTGCAAAAGCCATTTGATATAGACGAATTGCTCAAAAAAGTCAAGAAACTCACGGAGGCATGAGATGGACATCAAGAGAGAGCTAATCGAAAACCGGATACTCCTAGTCATAGTCCCAAGCGAGAACTACAACAACACCATACTTGAGACTATGCGCGCACTATCTGGAAAAGACGCCTGCTATGTGACTCTAAACAAGACATCCGACTCCCTAAAAGAGATATTTCGCAAGAAAAAAATCCCCACTGAGAACATACTGTTCATCGACGCGATCTCAAAAACGATCAAAGAAACCCCGGCCACAAGCGAGAGATGCTATTACGTTTCGTCACCCGCGGCAATGACCGAGATATCCATAATCATAAACAAGGTGCTTGAAAACAGATTCCAGTACATCCTATTCGACTCGCTGACCAGCCTGCTAGTCTATGAGTCAAAAGCACCAGTGGCCAAATTCGTCTCCTCACTCACCAACAAGATACGCGGCACAAAGACTAGAGCCATCTTCTTTGCGTTGGCAGTCAAAGAGCAATCAGCGCTAATTAGCGAAGCCGGCATGTTCGCAGACAAGGTCATAGATCTTAGCAAAGAGTGATGACATCGGCGCAGGACTTGACAAATATAGATCGGCAGAGCGCAAGGCACCACTAATGGAGAGGCTCAACACACCGATGGACAAGAGCGCACGCACAAAAGAGTATCTGGTGCTGACCATACTCCTACTAAGCTCGATCTTGTTATTTATGATCTTAATGGAAAATACCGAAGAACCAAAGGCAGAGCCTATACGAATCACGCTCGACACATGGCCAGGATACGCGTATGCGTATGTCGCCCAAGAAAAGGGTTTCTTCCAAAAGAACGGAGCAGATGTAGAACTGATACTTAACAGAGACTCGGAGGCGTCCAAAGACCTCTTCAAAGAAGAGAAAGCCCAAGGGATGTTCACAACTTTATCCGACGCGATAATGATGGAATCAGAAGGAGTTGAACAATCCACCGTATTCATAGTCGACTATTCAACAGATGGAGACGTGATAATGTGCAGGCAAGAGATAAACAGTCTCACTGAGCTTGAGAACAAGACTATAGGGATCGAAGGGATCAACACATTCTCGCACAGATTCGTGATCGAGACATTGGCCCGCGCAGGGGTGAAAGAACAAGATATATTCCTCGAAAAGGTCAAAGCGCACGACACACTCGAAGCGCTGGAAATCGGCAATATAGACGCAGGGCATACGCGGGAGCCGACGAAATCA
Organism: Nanobdellota archaeon; assembly: GCA_038046365.1. Classification (GTDB taxonomy): domain Archaea; phylum Nanobdellota; class Nanobdellia; order Woesearchaeales; family JAGWAF01; genus JBBSWF01. Next base: position 16,012 of record JBBSWF010000071.1, on the reverse strand, counting down.
CTAGCTATCAAACGAGGATACAAAATCCTGGCCAGAGCCGGAGACAACCCCTGGCTTATAACCGATGTACTAATATTTGACAAGAAGACTCTCAATGAAAAATCTAACCAGATCACCGCGATAATAAAGTCGCTTGAACAAGTAAGGCAATACACCATCCAAAACAGGGAAGAGGCCATCCGGATAATGGCGGAATCCGAGAGCTTATCCAATGAAGCCATGGCCAAAGGAATAGACGGACTTAGATGGACCTCATTATACGAGAACGCGCAGATGATGAATAGCAAAGAAGGCGCGCTGGATAGACTCATAAGAGAGATATCGAAATTCTGGGCAGACCGAGGTCAGCTGTCCAAGATGCCTACCCGTAGAGACATAATAGACCAAAGATTTGTGATGGACGCAGGCGCGCAGAATCGCCAGGTAGGCAGATGAGATTCGCAACAAAGACCGGACTCACAGCAGGAGTGATCTTCGTACTATTCTCAAGCATGTTGACATATGCGCTATACTACAAAAGCGCCCAAACCATCGAAGAAGCGCTGCAAGAGAAACTCCTGGACGAAATCAGCTCGACTCTAGACAGCATAGACCGGCTGATGGCAGAGAGGGAATCAGATATGATCGTACTAGCCGAAAATCCGGTCATAACATCGGACCAGGCGACCATCAAAGAAAAAACACGCCAGATGGAATACTACAGAGACCAGTACAAATCATACGTCTCAATATCAATATTTGACACGAACCAGACCAGAATCGCCGACACATCCCGGATCGATATCGGAAAAAAAAACAATAACCAACACCTAAAAGACGCATTGAGGGGCAAGGTATCCGCGGGCAAGGACGTATCATATTCAGACACGCTCAGCCAGAACGTGATACATTTCGCCGCGCCGATTAGGAATGAAAAAGGGAACATCACGGGAGCATTAGTTGCAAGAGTGCCACTCTCCAAATTCCAAGATATAATAACCTCGATGAAAGAAAGCGTCGAAGAAGGCATACTAATAGACCTTATAGACGACACAGGGACCATACTCGCCTCAAACCACCGCCGGAAGAGCATATTGAACCTAAAACACCCCGCACACAATGAAATCGCCATGAGGAGAGCGACCGGGCAAAGCGAGGGAGTCATACACATAAACAATCCCGATACATCATTTATCGCTTACACCACAGAAAAAGGATATCTGAACTTCAAAGGCAACAGATGGAAGCTGATAGCACAAGCAGACCAAGCTGCGATCACAAGAAAAACTCAGCCGCTAATAGTATACACCATCGGAATACTCGCTGCCATGACATTGATCGCAGCAGCCGCAATAAACTACACAACAAAAAAGTCATTCACGAAACTCGACGATATAATGCGGGCGACCGAGGAGATCCGGCAAGGCAACTTCAAGACCCGAATACACATAACTAGGAAAGATGAATTCCAAGAACTCGGACAGACAATCAACTTGATGGCAGAAGGACTCGAAAAAAGAAAAGAAGAGCACCAGCAGCTCGAGAAAGCAAAAACGGAGTTCCTGTCGATCACAAGCCACGAACTAAGAAGCCCGATGACCCCAATCAAAGCCCAGCTACAGATGCTAAAAGGAGGATACTTCGGAAAGCTCAACGCCAGACAGGAAGAAGCGACAGAGACAGTAGCCCGCAACGTCGACAGGCTTGACCGGATACTGCTCGACTTCCTAGAAATATCGCGCATCGAAGCGGCAAGATTGAAATTCAACTTCACACAGGTGGACATGACAAGCCAGCTCAAGGAACTGGCAAGAGAGATGGAGAACTCCATCCCCGAGAAAAAGATCAAAATAAAGACAGATATCGGCAAACTTCCAGTGATAGAGACCGATCCTGACCGCATCATCCAGGTGGTTCGGAACCTCCTGTCAAACGCGATAAAGTTCTCGAACATTGGAGGCGAAGTGGTATTGACCGCAGAAAAAGAACCGGCCGGGATCCACATCTCTGTCGAAGACCATGGCGTCGGCATCGCAAAGGAGAACCAACCCCGCATATTTGAACCGTTCTATCAGGAGGAACACACGCTATACCGGAAATACGGAGGCACCGGACTTGGACTTGCGATCTGCAAAGGGATAATCCATTCACAGAATGGCAAGATCTGGTTTGACTCAGAGAAAGGCAAAGGAAGCACATTCCATATCATAATCCCGACACAGCCTATCAAAGAGATACAACCGATAAAAGTGCTGTTCTCACCAACAACACAGATAGAAGAGCAAGCCAAGAGGCTCCTGATAAATCAGCTAGGCCCGATCGGAGAGACAGAATACGAGAGGCTCAGGAGCAAAGGACTCACCCCGGAGAATCTCGTGGAATACATGGAAACGCTGCACCGACTTAACGTCACGAACATAGACATGAAAGAATTTAAAAATCGAATAGACAGAATATTCAAAAACGAAAAAGAAGGCAAAGAGCCAAGAGGCAAGACAAGATGAACGGCCTAAAGACACAACTCATGATGTTCATAGTCCCCGTGATCGCCGCGGCAATCCTATTAAGCTCGATGTTCTCCTTCTATGCCTCAACGGAGTTTATCAAAGCGCAGAGGTATGAAGAACTGCATTCAATCGCGAACACCGCCTCCATGGCCATAGAACAGATGCTGATAGACGAGATGAAGTTTGCGTCCATAATAGCAACACAGACACAATTCATAGAACTCCTTAAGCCACAACGAGACGACGAAATTTTAATTGATGCAGCCCAAGCAAGACTAGATTATGCACAGAGTATAATAGGAACAGACCAAGAGATCACAATAATTGACAAGAACGGAAAAGCCGTCGCCAGCACATCAAGCGAACTCGTCGGCAAAGACCAAAGCCAAGACCCACTATTTATCAACTCACGAGAGAGGACATACATAAAAGACGCATATGTCGACGAGAACAACAGGCAGCTCTTCGGCATAGCTGCGCCAATCTTCGACAACAACGAAGAATACATAGGATCAGTGGCCATTGACATACCCTCCAAAAAACTCGATGTTGCAATACACGAGATGAAAACAATAGGCCAGACCGGAGAGATGATCGTGTTCAACCGAAATGGATACGCGATCACCTCGACCAAGCGCCAGCAAAACACATTCCTTAAACTAAGACCAAAGAACGAAAACCTCGAAATCTGCCTCAGACAAGGAAATTCAACCATTCCAGACCCATACATCTCCTCATTCGCCGACTACAACGGAATCGAGGTGATAGGAACGCATGGCCACATAGACACAATGGGATGGTGCCTGGTAGTCAAGATAGACTTATCTGAATCACTTGAGCCAGTAAACAAATTGAAGAACAGGATAATTGCTTTTGCATCCCTCATATTTATATTCGGCCTGACCATCTTGAACCTACTATCTTCTTCGATAACAAACCCGATCAACAAACTGACCGAAGAAGTCGATTCGATAACCCATGGAAACCTTGATATGCGGCTTGAGAGGAGCCGCATAAAAGAGATCCAGAGGCTCACCGAATCGCTGAACCGGATACTATCTAGCCTTAAACTTGCTATATTAAGAAAAGGCGTCACCAAAGAAGAGATAGGACTCGGAGAAGTGATAGCTGCCAAGGAAAAAGCCGAGATGCAGAAGAAAGAAGCAGAAGAAAGATACAAGACGCTATTCGAATCCTCAGCCGACGCCATAATGACCCTGTCTCCACCAGACTGGAGATTCAAATCCGCTAACAAAGCCACGCAAAAGATGTTCGGCGTGAAAGACCTCGAGACATTCCTCAAGTATAAACCATACGACCTGTCACCGGCAAGACAGCCAAACGGCGAGAAATCAAAATCCAAGGCCCTCAAGATGATCCGCGCAGCGATGAAAGACGGCACGAAATATTTCAAATGGACTCACAAGAGGCTAAAAGGCGAAACCTTCCCTACAACAGTGCTATTAACAAGGGTAAAAATCGGAGAGGAGACATTCCTGCAAGCGACTGTCAGGGGCATAATCAGAGAAGAAAAGAGCGATGGATACACTCCCAAACAAAAGAAAAAGAAGAGAGGATTCTGATAAACTCGACCTGTGGGCCTCGTTTATTCAAAATCCTCAATAGTTGTGTCCTTTATATATAGTGGCGGAGAGGAACTCAAAGATCCTCTATCTTGACGGTCTCCTTTAGAACAGGCCTCTTTGCAACAGACCGCTTAGGCATTCCAGAGACAGATTTAGAATCCTTAGAATGATCCTTATCCATCACCACAACAGTCTCCACATGCATAGTCTGAGGGAACATATCGATTGGCTGGGCATACTTGACCTTGAAAGTCTTGATCCAAGCAAGATCCTTGGCAAGAGAGCGAGGATCACACGAAACATAGACCAAACGGCGAGCACAAATTGAATCAAGCGACTCGACAGACACACCGACTCCCACACGAGGAGGATCGAGGACCACAACATCGAAGCGCTTGCCCTTGCGGGCGAGACCATACAAGGCACGAGAGACGTCACCCTTGACAAACATGACGTTGCGCGCCCCCCACCTCAAGGCATTCTTTGACGCAAGCTCGACAGCGCGCCGGCTTCCCTCTACGCCCTCGACAACCTTGGCCTTCTGAGAAAGCGGAAGAGAGAAGTTGCCAACGCCACAACAAAGATCCAGAACGCGATCAGTCTTCTTGACAGCGCAAGCATTTAGGACCTCCTGCACGAGAACCCGATTCTGCACAAAATCAGACTGAGAAAATACCTCAGGCGCGAATCGAAGCGGTCGATCTCCTTTGAGCGGATAGAAATGAGCGCCCTCCTGACGCTCACCGACTTGAATGGACAGCCACTTCGGAGGCTGCTCCTCGGGCATGAGAATATCATCCCAACGAGGCTTGCCGCCCGGAGAGCTATTATCTATAGGGGGGTAAGCCACAGCGATCACTCGCCCCTTAAGCTCATCGACGACAAACTCCACCTGCGACAGGTCAGGAAGCTCATCGAGCCAGAAACGACGCACCCAAGCGAGGGCCTCGTTGATGCGAGGGACGACCGCCATGCAGGACTCGATATCCACGACATCGTCACTTCTTGAAGCGTGCAAACCAAGCACAGTGAAATCCGGCCCGACAGCGACGTGGAAACGACCGCGCGTGCGAGTGCCATAAGGAGTGCTAGCCGGAATGACCTCTTTGACCTTGCGGGCTATATCCGGGATGACCGGGGAGAGCGACCTTGAGACAAGATCACGCTTCTCTACAAGCTGACGGGAATAAGAGACATGCTGAGACGTGCAGCCCCCACAGACCCCAAAATAAGGACAAGGAGCATCGACACGATCCTTGCCTTTGGAGACCACATTCTGCAGATTCCCATGCACCAGAGGGCCGTCGATAGAAGCCACCTTGACCTCGACTACATCACCTGGCGCCGCATCCGGCACAAATACCCTATACCGGCAGCCATCCATCTGAAGGATCCCGACCCCGCTTCCCGACGAGGAGAGTCCGGAAATCGGAAGATTAATAATAGAGCCATGCCGTAAATCAACCATAGACCGACCAAGACACAGCCATTAATAAAGGCAACTCTCCGCAAGGTTTATAAACGAACTGTTTTTCTTGATAAGTAATGGCTTGCGAATCTGGCTTCGGGGGTAGCTGTATTTATCTCTTCTCAAGGTAATTCCGACGGTAGAGAGAAGACTGCTTAACTGAACAGACCTCAACAACCAGACAGCAACATAATCAAAAAAAATCCGGAAGCCCTGTGGACAACATCGCTTCATGCAAACCAACATCACAATCACGCCCTGATAGTGTAGACTGGCCCAACACCGAATCCATCCAGATTCGGTGAGGTCGCCTTCGCTACGCTCGGCGACTATCATGAAGCCCTGTCGACCACAAGGCTTCATTCACACAACAAATCACGATCACGCCCTGGTAGTGTAGACTGGCCTATCATGAAGCCCTGTCGACGTCCATCGTCGGCAAGGACGACAGTCAGGCTTCGACCCGGGTTCAAATCAAGGGAGACCAGAAAAGCTCCCCTGGGACAATCCCGGCCGGGGCGTAAAAAACGTTTAAGTTTCCGCCTACGGCGGAACTTAAACGTTTTCATGCAAACGAAAAAAGTTATCGGATACGATCATGGGCCGGTAGCTCAGCTTGGAGCGGCGCACCGCAAGATGCGTCGCGAGTAACAGAGCATCTGACTTTTAAGTCAGCAAAGACATCAGAGGGTCGCGGGTTCGAATCCCGTCCGGCTCAGACAGCGTCGGAAAAGACGAAAAAAGATCGGGCGGAGGGACGAGATGTCCCCTCCTGCCCGACCCCCTAAAACACACAAGGTGAAGCCTAAAAATGGCCAAGTTCAAAATCGAGAACCACAACCTCGTGCCAAAGCACAGCAAACTGAGCAAGGACGAGACTGAAGAATTATGCAAACGATACCGCATCACAGTCAAAGACCTGCCTCGCATCCATCACAAAGACGCCGCGATAGCAGCCATGAACGTCAAAGAGAACGACGTCGTGAAAATCGAACGCAAAAGCCCGACAGCAGGCTTAAGCGTGTTCTACAGGAGGGTTTCACGTGATTGAGAACGCCGCAAAGACACTCATAACCCGCTACTTCGAACAGCACAGCTTCGTACGCAGCGACATCGAGAGCTTCAACAACTTCGTCAAGAACCAGCTACAGACCATAATCGACGAGAACCGGGACATAGAACCCACTATCATCCCGCAGAACATCGACAAATTCGTCATACGCCTCGACAAAGTCTGGATCACAAAGCCAGAGATAACAGAAGCGGACGGATCACGACGCGTCATCTACCCAATGGAAGCGCGCTTGCGCAAACTCAGCTACTCATCACCCATATTCCTTGAGATCAGCGCGCACATAAACGACGTGCAGCGCGAATCATTCACGACGCAGATAGGCAACCTGCCGATAATGCTCAAAAGCGAATGGTGCCATCTCGCCAAACTCAACAGGCAAGAACTGATTGAGAAAGGCGAAGACCCGGACGACCCAGGGGGTTACTTCATTATCAACGGAACAGAGAAGGTGCTAATCGAAGTCGAAGACCTGGCGAGCAACCACCTGTTCATAGAGGAGCAATCTACAGGCAGCGAGTACGCCGGAAAGATGTTTAGCGAGCGCGGATCATTTAAGATACTCCACACGATCGAGCGCCTCAAAGACGGACTCCACTACCTAACATTCACACGGGTCAGGCGAATACCGATAGTGATCGCGATCAAAGCGCTAGGCCTAGTCAAAGACGAAGAGATAATGAAAGCAGTGTCGTCCACAAGGCAATACGACGAGGTACTCATCAACCTCTTCGAATTCGTCGACATAAAGTCAGCCGAAGACGCACAGGATCAACTCGCAAAACGCATAGGGATCACACAGACCAAAGAGATGCGACAAGAGAGGATCAACGAGATACTCGACAGGTACCTGCTACCCCACATAGGCATAACTCCCGATGCGAGGATGCTCAAAGCATACAACCTGTGCAAGATGCTAAAGAGATACATCGCGATATCGACAGGAGAGCTAGGCGAGGATGACAAGGACCACTACATGAACAAGCGCCTCAAGCTGTCCGGCGACCTGCTCGCTGATCTCTTTCGAGTCAACTTGAAGATACTCATCGGAGACATACTATACAACTTCCAAAGAATAGTCAAGAGGGGCAAGTTCCCGACGATAAAAGTCATCATCAGGGACAAGCTGCTCACAAGCAGGATATACAGCGCGATGGCGACAGGAGCGTGGGTCGGCGGACGCAAAGGAATCTCACAGAGGATCCAGCGCCTCAACTACCTCAACACGCTGTCACACCTGCAAAGAGTAGTGTCGCCGCTATCGAGTTCACAGGAGAACTTCCAGGCGAGAGAGCTGCACGCAACACACCTAGGACGGCTGTGCCCGAGCGAGACGCCAGAAGGAACCAACATCGGACTGAGGAAGAATCTGGCACTCATGACACTGATCTCCAAAGACACAGACGAGAAAGAGATACTCACAAGCCTCAAAGGACTGGGGCTCAAACCGGTGATAAGCCATGACTGAAGTCTACCTCAACGGAACATTCGTAGGCAACGTAGACCGCCACGAAGAATTCCTCAACCACCTCAGGACAGAGAGGAGACGCGGAGCCGTCACAAACAACCTCAACGCGCACTACGATGACATCCTCGACGAAGTGCATCTCGAGTGCGGACGCGGAAGAGCAAGACGGCCGCTCATAACGGTGCGCGACGGGATGCCACTACTTACTGACAAGCACGTAAAGTCGATGCAGAAAGGCGAGATGTCCTGGAAAGACCTAGTCGACCAGGGAATAATCGAATACCTCGACGCGGCAGAAGAAGAGAACTGCCTGGTCGCATTCGACGAGAAAGAGCTCACCCACGAGCACACACACCTTGAGATCACGCCTATAGCCATGCTAGGACTATGCACTTCGCTAGTTCCATTTGGAAATTTCACCCAGGCTCCGCGCCTATCGATTGGAGCCAAGAACCAAAAGCAAGCGCTAGGACTGTACGCCAGCAACTTCACGCTGCGCATGGACATGGACGTGAACCTGCTCCACACGCCACAGACACCGATAGTCCAAACGATCATGCACGATGTCAGCGGATACGATACACACCCCGCTGGACAGAACATCGTCGTGGCAGTCATGAGCTACCAGGGATACAACATGGAAGACGCGATCATAATCAACCAAGGATCGATCGACCGCGGATTCGCCCGCTCATCGTACTTTCGGCCGGTCATAGCAGAAGAGCTACGCTACTCAGGAGGCCTGATGGACGAGATCAGCATCCCGGACAAAGAAGTCAAGGGATACAAATCAGAGCGCGACTACCGACTCCTTGAAGAAGATGGAATAATATACCCGGAAGCCGTCGTGAATGAAGACGATGTCATCATAGGGAAGACAAGCCCTCCCAGATTCCTCTCAGGCATGGACGAGTACAACCTAGCGCTAAACGTTCGGCGCGAATCGTCCATGGCGTTGCGGCACGGAGAGAAAGGGGTTGTTGACTTCGTCCTCATAACCGAGAACGAAGAAGGCAACAAAATAGTCCAATCGCGCCTTCGCGACCAGATGGTTCCGGAGATAGGGGACAAATTCACCTCGCGCCACGGACAGAAAGGAGTCGTCGGCCTAATAGTGCCGGAATCAGACCTGCCTTTCACCGCAAGCGGCATAATCCCGGACCTGCTGTTCTCACCGCACGGAATCCCATCGCGTATGACAGTCTCACACCTGCTAGAGATGATAGCCGGAAAGACCGGAGCGCTAGCTGGGAGATATGTCGACGGCACCACATTCGCGACAGAGCCTGAAGAAGCTATACGCAAGGAACTATTGTCGCTAGGATTTCGCGAGAACGGCACAGAGACTATGTACAACGGGATCACAGGCAAGCAATTCAAAGCAAAGATCTTCATCGGAAACATGTACTACCTAAAGCTTAGGCACCTGGTAGCAAACAAGCTCCATAGCAGAGCGCTCGGACCAGTGCAACTGCTCACTCGCCAGCCAACAGAAGGACGCGCCAAAGAAGGCGGACTCCGGCTTGGAGAGATGGAAAAAGATACGTTCGTGGCGCACGGCGCCGCAATGCTACTCAAAGAGAGGTTCGACTCAGACAAAACAGTCGTGCCAGTCTGCGAAGCGTGCGGGATAATCGCCATCCACGACAGCTTCAAAGACAAACGATACTGCCCGACGTGCGGAGAGAACGTCAAGATCAGCGATGTCGAACTATCCTACGCATTCAAGCTGATACTTGACGAGTTCAAATCACTAGGAATATACCCGAAACTGCAGCTCGAGAACAAATACTAGAGGCGAACATGGCAACACGCAAGAAGAAGACAGAAGAAACGGAAAGCGCGACCACACCAGAGACGCAAGCAGCATCTCCAGCCCCCAAGCAGAAGCTTGTGCTGCCTTCAAGCCCGCCTGCGAGCCATGAACGGACTGAAGCCACAAACGAAGAGATCGCCTCATCGCTTGAGGCCAGCGCCGCGGCAGCTGCAGCGGAAGCGCCGAAGAAAATCGTGCTATCCCCTGAGCGCCTCGAGGCCATGAAAACATTCGTCTACAAGAAGGTCAAATCCATCACGTTCGGGATCCTGTCGCCGAAACTCGTCAAGAAGATGGCGTCAGCAAAGATCGTCACACCAGAACTCTACGACAAGGAAGGATATCCAGTCGACGGAGGACTCATGGACATCCGCCTCGGAGTCATCGACCCGGGACTCAAGTGCAAGACATGCGGAAGCAAGCTAAAGGAATGTGTAGGGCACTTCGGATACATCGAGCTCGCAAGACCGATAATCCACGTCAAATTCGTCCCCCACATTCTGCGCGTACTGCGTGGATCATGCAGGGAATGCGGACTCGCACTCATACCAAAAACCAAAGCCACCAAATTCAGGACAGAGCTCGACGCAGTCGAGAAAGCCCAGGGACTTGAAGCCAGGCGCGACATGGTCAGAAAAGTCAAGACCATACTCAAGGCCCAGACCAAGTGCCCGAATTGCCACAGCAAACAATACCCAATCACAATCGAGAAGCCAACCTCATACCTAGAGAACGGAAAGAGAATATCGCCGATCGAGATCAGAACACGCCTCGAGAAGATCAGCGACGAAGACTGCGAACTGTTCGGATTCAACCCGAAATACGTCAGGCCAGAATGGATGGTGCTGACAGTGCTTGCGATCCCGCCGGTCACGATGAGGCCATCGATCACGCTCGAATCAGGAGAGAGGAGCGAAGACGACCTCACCCACAAGCTAGGAGACATAGTCAGGATCAACCAGAGATTATTCGAGAACATCAACGCAGGAGCCCCAGAGATAATCATCGAAGACCTATGGGACCTGCTGCAATACCACATCACGACGTTCTACGACAACGACATCCCGCAGCTGCCACCAGCCAGGCACAGATCAGGACAACCTCTCAAGACACTCACAGAACGCATCAAGAGCAAGGAAGGACGCATCAGGCACAACCTCGCCGGAAAGCGCGTCAACTTCTGCGCGAGGACAGTCATCTCGCCAGACCCCATGCTCAAGATAAACGAAGTCGGAGTCCCGAAAGTAGTCGCCATGAAGCTGACCGTGCCAGAGATGGTCACTGAATGGAACATGGAATACCTCAAGACATTCCTGCAGAACGGACCCACCAAATACCCGGGTTCCAACTATATAGTCAGGCCAGACGGAAAGAAGAAGAAGATAACCGAAGAAACAAAGGAAGCCAGCATCGAAGAGCTCCAGCCAGGATACGTGGTGGAGAGGCACCTCCTCGACGGGGACGTCGCGATATTCAACAGACAGCCATCGCTGCACAGGATGAGCATGATGTGCCACCGCGTGCGCGTGCTGCCATACAGGACGCTCAGGTTCAACCCGGCGGTATGCAAACCATACAACGCCGACTTCGACGGAGACGAGATGAACCTGCACATACCACAGACCGAAGAGTCAAGAGCAGAAGCAGAGACTCTAATGGAAGTGCAGACCCAGCTCATCAGCCCAGGATACGGACTTTCAGTCATAGGATGCAACCAGGACTCACTGTCAGGCAACTTCATCCTGACAAAGCACCTCGAACTGCCACATGACTCAGCAGTCGACATTCTCGCCACCGTCGGAATAACCGACTTCTCGAGACTGCCAGACAAGAAGACAGTCACAGGACGCGAGATATTTAGCGTGCTGCTGCCCGCGGACTTCAACTTCATCGGAAAATCAAAAACAGGAGAAGAAGTGCGCGTCAAAGACGGACAGCTCATATCAGGAGTCATCGACGCCGCAAGCCTAGGGGGAGGGACAGGATACCTCCTGAGGTCGCTGCACAAAACATACGGAGCCGACAAGACAGTCGACATGATGCAGAACTTCTTCAGGCTAGGCATAGAGACACTCATATTCCACGGATTCTCCACAGGACTCGCTGACAGCGACCTGCCAGAGAACGCCAAGAAGATGGTCGCGGACACACTGAGCCAAGCCAAGAACGACATCGAAACATTCATCACGCAATTCGAAGCAGGAGAGCTAGAAGCATTCCCCGGACGCACAGTCCAGGAGACACTAGAACTCAAAATCATCGAAACACTGAACAAAGGAAGGAACAAGTGCGGAGAGATCGTGCAACGCTACGCAAACCCCAACTCCAACACCATCGTGATGGCAGAGTCAGGAGCCAGAGGAAAACCACTCAACCTGGCCCAGATGGCAGCTGTCGTCGGACAACAGGCCTTGCGTGGACGCCGCATCGATTCAGGATACAGAGGAAGGACGCTATCGTGCTTCAAGCGTGGAGACCTGTCCCCTGAAGCCAGAGGATTCATCGCCAACGGATTCAAGCACGGACTCAACCCCAAAGAATTCTTCTTCGGAAGCATGACTGGAAGGGACTCGCTGATGGACACCGCCTTGCGCACTCCGAAATCAGGATACCTCTACAGAAGGCTCGCCAACGCGCTGCAGGATGTCCGCGTAGAATACGACGGCACAGTGCGCGACTCGAGCGCGAAAATCATCCAGTTCCTATACGGCGAAGACGGAATCGACGTCTCCAAGTCAGAGAACGGAAAAGTCAATGTCAAGAAAATCATCGAGATGATGTGAACATGAAGCGCGAACTCAAGCCCTACGAAGACAAGCTCCCTCTAAAGATACTTGAGGAGATCGAGAACACCTGCCCGCCAGCAAAACTCGCCAAGGTCGCCAAAGCGGTCTACGAGGAATTCAGGCGCAGCAGGGTAGATCCAGGAGAGGCGGTAGGCATCATAGGAGCCGAGTCGATAGGAGAGCCAGGGACGCAGATGACGCTGAACACTTTCCACTTCGCCGGAGTCGCAGAGATGAACGTCACCATGGGACTCCCACGTATCATCGAGATCCTCGACGGAAGGAAAGAGATCTCCACACCATCGATGGAAGTATACCTCAAATCACCATACAACAAGAGCCCGGACGTCAAGAAACTCGCGCTAGCCCTCAAAGAGACCAAGATGGGCGAGATCGTCCAAGAGTTCGTCATCAACATCGTCGAGTCCCGCCTAGACGCGATCCTCAACGAGAAGAAGATGAAGGACATAGTCATCACGCCACTGAAGCTGCAGGGCGAGATAAAGAAGAGGATAAAAGGCGTCGTCGTCAAGATGGAAGACGCCAACACTATATCATTCAAGCTCAAAGGAAAAGAAGAACGCAACCTAAACGAGATCTACAAGCTAAAAGAGAAGGTCAAGGAATGTTATGTCAAAGGAATCAAGGGAGTTGTCCAGGTCCTACCGGTCAAGAGGAAGGATGAGTACATAATCCTCACCAGCGGCACAAACCTCGCCAAGGTCATGGAGCTTGAGTTCGTCGACGGCACACGCACGACATGCAACGACATCCACGAGATAAACGAGGTGCTAGGCATAGAAGCCGGGCGCCAAGCCATAATCGACGAAGTCGTCAAGGTAATCGAGGCCCAGGGACTCAACGTCGACATACGGCACATAATGCTCGCATCAGACACGATGTGCCAATCAGGCAAGATCAAGGGAATCACAAGATACGGAGTGGTCAGCGAGAAGGCATCCGTGCTAGCCAGAGCGTCATTCGAGACGCCGATCAAGCACGTGATAAACGCCGCGCTGATGGGAGAAGTAGACACCCTCAACTCCGTCGTCGAGAACGTGATGCTCAACCAGCTCGTGCCAGTCGGAACAGGACTGCCCGGGCTCCTGCAGAAGAAGGAGAAAGCGAAGTAAATCATTAGACTAGAATAAAGCTTAAAAACAAACCACCATTCGCACAGACACGATGGCAAAGACAACCCCAATACAAGACATAAAGATCCTGCTCGAGAAGAAGCAGCTGTACCTAGGGCTCACACGCACCCTCAAGGCGCTCAAAGTAGGCAAGGTATCCAAAGTATACCTCGCATCCAACACTCCGAAAGAAGTGAAATCAGACTTGACCTACTACGGAAACCTCTCAGGAGCCCAAGTAGTGACGCTAGACCAGCCCAACGTGGAGCTTGGCGTCGCATGCAGAAAACCATTCCCGATCGCAGTGATCGGAGTCATCAAGGAGTAGACGTGGCAAAGATAATCTTCGACGCTACAATACTCAAGTACATGAGCCTTTTCTCCTCAATAACTCATGTGCAGCCCAAAGACTGCATAAGCGATGAGCATGGAGTCATGTTCATCGTGCCAACCGGAGAGATCGCGCGAGCAATCGGAGGTGGCGGAGCGAACATAAGGCGCATTGAAAGTCTAATCAAGAAACGCGTGCGCATCGCTGAATTTGACGAGAACATGATAACATTCATAGAAAAACTCTCATACCCGGCCAAGATCAAAGAGATCAGGCAGGACGAGGACATAGTCACGATAACAGCACTTGAGAGTGAATCAAGAGGAATGCTAATAGGAAGGAACGCGGCGAACCTCCGACGAATGGAGGAGATCGTCCGACGGTACTTCCCGCTAAAAGAGATAAAAGTGAAATGAGCTGAACTCGCCACCTCTACTATTCTCGACCACTATTTAGGGATAGAATTGTAGTGATACGCTGCCCAAAAAAACCACCCCATGCCTAAGATCATCGCAGAACCGATCATAAGGGCGACCACCCTATCCGTAGGGGATGGTGTCTTTGTATGCGCATAATAGCTGCCTATCTCTGCCTTGAACGCTTTCCTGACCCTAGAGTCTGATTCTGATACCGCGCATTGACGCATCCAATCGATCATACCTACATTACGGAGGGAAACCGCGACAGAACGCAGATCATGGGCGGCGAGGATCCTGTCCTCACACGACGCCGATCGCATCGCACTGAAGAAGTGATTGTAGATCAGGCCATTGACACTCCTGGCGGCCTCAGACGCAGGCTCGACACTGAAGCCCTTAGCCAGGGTCAAACGGACGGCATGATCCGGCGAATCTAGACCTTTCTTGTACACACTCAGGAGGCCTGGAAGGAGACGCTCCTTCGACTGATCCCGGACCATACGGCAAAGATCCTCCGCAGCCAGGCAAGCCTCCCTTGAAACAGCGAGAGGGTCGGACGAGAACAACCGATTCTCAAGATCGCCGGCCCAATCGTAATCATCTAACATGGCCTTCATCTCAGAACCCACATCAGGAGACGGATCAGATTGGATGGCACGGGAGATCATACCAATGAAATCATTCCTCTTCATGACCCTCCTAGAAAGAAGGGCAAGTTCTTGCGCGCCAGCGATGCGCGTCTCACTTGAAGGGTATTTTAGCATCGACAGATAATGATCACGCACCAGGTCTTTCGCCTCCGGGCAATAATAGTCGACCCTAGCTAACCTCTCGGCGAGAATGAGGCGGACATCGCGCGAACATGAAGAGATGATGTTCTTGTAAGATCCGAAAAGACAGGATCTGATGTTGGAGACGATCGCTGATCCCGCGGCGACAAAACCCACAAGATCATCAGCAGCATCGGCCTTGTTCGCGGTATCCGCCGACGACAGGATCCGACTCTCAAGTGAACGTATCCATCCCTTGGCGTCGGAATCGAGGACGGTGCAATGATAATCGACTGGATCGGCCTGAGGAAACAGATCATTATGTTCGAACTGGATCCTGCTGCCTGACAGATACTTGGCGGAGAACCAAGGCGTCGAAGAATAAATCCTCTTGAGCGCCTCAATGGCCTCTTTCTGCGCAGCGAGGTCATCTCGATAGACTGCACTCTCCACCTCACCAAGGTAAGTCTCAGGATGGTGACCATTCCCCTGATAAGGAGTCTCCATCCATTCGAAACGGGCCGGGCTCACCTCGACCTGCTTATAGGACTGCTCACGCAAAGAAAGCACTTGTTTGAGGACCGAATCCAGATCACCCATAGGAAGGGGGAATCAAAAGGGGAGAGACAGTAAGATTGGTCCGTGATTTTCGATTGAAGAATGAGAAAGTTTGCTTT
>JBBSWF010000070.1:0-3617 GCA_038046365.1 Nanobdellota archaeon | reverse complement strand
GTCGACAAAATAGAACGATCAGAAGAATCAGTCAGTTACTGTCGAATGTGGGTTAATGCCCATCTGCGATGGACTTAAACGATTTTTAGATTAAAGATTATCCGAGCATACCCTTCTTCAAGCGCTCTGTCAGAGGCATGTCACGGAGCTTGAGATTGCCCTCCAGGTGCCGGACGATGACGTCTGTCGGCAAGGATCGCAAGTCGAGCGAGTCTGACATGACCTTTGATTGAGGCAGGTTGTTTATCTTGCTCTTTGGCACATCCAGCTTACCGAAATTGAGTTTGTCCATGATAGCTGAAGGCGCGAGGTGGTTTAAATATGTTCGCGTAATTTTCGCGCGTTCGCGCCCTTCGAGCGCTCACGCAGCGAAAATTGTGTTATGGCTGCGGCAACAGGCGTTCAACCTCCAATCAAAGGAACGAATTTACCGTCGCTGACTGTCTTTAGCTGATAGGCCGACTCGATACGGTCTCCATACTTGTCGATGGAGATGGAGCCCGTGACCCCTTCCCTGCCCTTGACACCATACAGCCAGCCCTTGATGCAGGAGGCATCTTCGCCACAGGCAGAGATGGCGTCAGCGACCAATCCGACGGCGTCGTATGTGTAGGCAGACCAGACGCTCGGCGTGGAGTTGAAGCGAGCCGAGTAATCACCGATGAAAGCCTTCGCGGCGGGATATGAGGGGTCATAAGACTGGATGGAATAGATGTACTTCTCCGCTTCCTTGCCAAGTTTCAGAGATTCAGGCGTCTCGAATGTGTGGGAAGCATAAAGAGGCAGATCGATGCCGAGCTCATCTAGCTGCTTTGTCACCATGCTGAATTGGGCCGGGAAAACAAGCACCACTATCGCCTGAGGGTCTGAAGAGGCAAGCTTTCGCAGCTGAGAACGAATGTCGCTGTCTGAATCAGTGAATGACTCGATCGCAGAGATATCGCCCTTGAATGAACGCACAAACACATCCTTCATGTCAGTAGCCTGCTGATTCTGCAAGTACAGGACCGCGATCTTGTTGTACCTCTCCGCGACTTCATCAGCCAGGAACATCGCCTGGAAGTCGTCAGACGGACTTACCCTGAAGACGAAATCACCCGACTTGGTGAGAAGCGGCGTCGCAGCGCCTGAAGTGAGCTCGACCACACCCCTACTATCGGCGATCGGCGCTGTGGCCAGGGCAGACCCGGAGCAGAAAGGCCCGATCACTGCAGAGACCCTGTCGACCTCAGCCAGCTTCTGGAATGAGGTGACTGCATTCTTAGCGTCACAGGCATCATCTTCGAAGACGAGCTCCAAAGGACGGCCCTTGATTCCGCCGGCCTTATTGATGTTGCCGACAGCCAGGACCGCGCCGGTGCGCATGAACTCGCCAGCGACAGCCACATTGCCGGTCTGAGGGAAGATGAGGCCGATCTTGATCGGAAGCTCTCCAGAGACATTGTCAAGCGACGGATTGCCGGGAGAGCACGAAATAATGACCGATAATGAGAGAGCCATAGCCAACACAATCACTGTGTAGAGCCTCGGCCTGCTTGATTTTTTGAATATCATCTGCACCACCCCCATGTTATACATCAAATAATCGACAGATGTTCATTAAGATAAGTCGTCGGAAAGCGACGGCTAAACGAAAACGATAAAAAGGACCTCAAATGGAAAAGATGTATGAAGGAACTGACCGCATTCGGGCTGTCTGAACACGAATCTGAGATCTACATCGCGCTCCTGAAGGCAGGCCGGGTGACAGCGAACAGGATCGCCACGATCACCGGATTGAAGAGGAGCACAACATACGACAACCTCTCCTTATTGATGAACAAAGGAATAGTGTCGCAGACCATAATAGACAACGTGTACCAGTATGAGGCCGCAGACCCGGAGAAGCTTGTCCAGATACTCGAAGAGCGAAAAGAGGCTGTCAAACGAGTGGTGCCTGAACTTCGAAGCATCAAGGAGCTGATCACCGAGAGGCCAGGGGTGAGCTACTTCGAGGGGAAGAAAGGGGCTGTCAGCGTCCTTAGCGACATATTCGAAGAGAAAGAAGAACTCCTGTTCTACGGGTCACGAAAGAAAGCCCGCGACGTGCTAGCCACCTACCCGGAGAGCTTCGCCAAGAAAAGGACGGAACTTGGGATAAAGCTAAGAGCGGTCCTAGCAGAAGAGGATAGGAAGGATCCGTTGTACAGAGACCCGATCGTGGGGAAACTTTCCAAACTCAGATTCTCCAAGGACCTAGACGGGATCCCAGCCAATGTGTTCATATATAACGGAAAAGTCTCGTTCTTGACTTCGACCGCGAACATCGCAGGGTTCATAGTCAAGAACAAAGACCTGTACAACCAGCAAAAAAAGATATTCGACATGCTTTGGGCACGGGCGAAGCCGTAGATCACGTGAACTGAATGAAAAGAAATGATCCCAAACCGGCAGATTCTTCAAACACGACTATTCCCCCAGACCACGATGGAACCGGACGAAATCGAGATGTGGAGAACAGTCGATGTCAAAGGGTATTGCGCACATAGACTAACACTTGAAATGTGCCTGAATGGAATCAGGAGATCAGTCCAAGAAGATGGGAAAGACATTAGAATATGGCTGGGTCTGATCAAAAAGGGATATCGAAGGATCGCAGCCAGATTCGAGGAAATGGACATCGCTTCTTTAGATGATAGATTCCCGGTCGATATCCTGACTGAATTAAAGGACACGGTGATACCAGAGATGGGCCGGCGATATGATGAATTGGATTCCCTGTTAATCGGCTATTTATCCGGATCTTCTGAATCAAATACCTCAATCATCCAAAATATCGAAGCCTCCCAAGGGCTGGTGGAAAGAATGAGAGTCTTGGGAGACGAATTCAGTCGAAATGGAAGATATATCCAATACAGGATAACAAAACCAAACCGGAACTAGCCTCAGATAGGCAGTAGCCAATGGCATTTTCCGGGCGCGCACGGTTTCGCACGCAAGACCGTTTTTAGTGCCCCTCGAACTCCAAGAGGCAGAAGATGGGGTACTTAGCGAGCTTCTCCTTGCCCTTGAGGTCAGGGAGATCCACGACGAAGCAGCACTCGGCGACTTTTCCGCCTAGCTTCTCGACTAGCTGGCATCCTGCAGCGGCGGTGCCGCCGGTGGCGATGAGATCGTCGACGAGCAGGACATTCTGGCCGGGATTGATTGCATCTGTGTGGACCTCGATCCGGTCAGTGCCGTACTCAAGAGCGTACTCGACAGAGACCTTGTCGCCAGGCAGCTTGCCCTTCTTGCGGATAGGGACGAAACCCACGTTGAGGCGGTGGGCGAGCGCGGCGCCGAGGATGAAGCCGCGGCTCTCGATGCCAGCGACGACATCTATGTCCTTGCCGATGTATCGGTTGGTCAGCAAGTCAATGCAGTGGTTGAAGGCCTGAGGGTCCTTCAACATGGTCGTGATGTCGCGGAACATGATCCCCTTCTTCGGGAAGTCAGGGATCGTCCTGATTGTTGATTTTAGGTCGATCATTAATATAGGAACAGCTAACCGAATTAAAAGCGTTACGGAGAAAAATCATATATACCCACATTCGACAGTTGGAAGTCAAAAGTTGTGATTTTCGATCAAATTCGTG